>DASXAN010001059.1:0-2798 GCA_036406755.1 Gemmataceae bacterium | reverse complement strand
GCGGCCGGGAGGGCGAGGCTCCTGCCGAGCCGCGAGCGCCAGCGGCTCGGCAGGAGCCTCGCCCTCCCGGCCGCCGGTTCGCCGGGCGCTGGCCTTCGGCCGACAATGCCCCTGTGGACCTCGCCACCTTCGCCGAACTGCGCTCGCCCGCCGGCCAAGTCGCCCTGGCCGCGGCGGCCGACCTGCGCCCGACCGACGCCACCGTCCTCGCCGTCCTCGAACGCCTTCGCAAGCACATCCCGCCCGCCCTCGCCCGCGCCGCCGTCGAAACCGTGATCCTGCGGGCGAAGGCGCGGGCGAAATTCACGCACGCCGACGCCATGTACTTCACCCGCGAGGCGCTGGAGCAGTCCTCCGGCGAAACTGTCTCCCGCTACCGGGCGGAGCGGTTCGCCGGCGACCCCGCCGTCGGCGACTTCTGCTGCGGCGTCGGCGGCGACGCGATCGCGCTCGCCGGCGTCGCCCGCGTCGCGGCCATCGACGCCGACCCGCTCCGGCTGGCGATGGCCGGCGAGAACCTCGCCGCCTACGGCGTCCGCGACCGGGTAACTCTGCTCGCCGGTGACCTGCTCGACGTGCCGCTGCCGCCGGTGCCGGCCGCGTTCTTCGACCCCGACCGCCGCTCCGGCGGCCGGCGGCACGTCGCCATCCGCGACTACCAACCGCCGCTCGACGCGGTCCGCGCCCGGCTGCCGGCCGACTTCCCCCTCGGCGTCAAGGTCGCGCCGGCCGTGGCGTGGGCCGAGCTGGCCGGGTACGACGCGGAGGTCGAATTCGTCTCCGTCGGCGGCGAATTGAAGGAGTGCGTCCTGTGGTTCGGACCGCTGCGGACGGCGCGGCGGCGGGCCACGCTCCTGCCCGGCCGGCACACGCTCGCGGCCGACGCCCCGGCTCCGGTTCCTCCCCCCGGGCCGCCACGGGCCGTCCTATACGACCCAGACACCGCAGTCGTCCGGGCCGGACTGGTGTCAAACCTTGCCGAACAACTCGACGCCCACCCGCTCGACCCGGACATCGCCTACCTGACCGGTGATGGATTGCGGTCGTCGCCGTTCGTTTCCACTTATCACATCGAAGAGTCCCTTCCGTTTCACTTGCGGCGGCTGGGCGAGCGGCTGCGGGCGCTCGGCGTCGGGCACGTGACCGTCACCAAGCGCGGCTCGGCCGTGGACCCGGCCGACCTGGTCCGCCGGCTGCGGCTGTCGGGGCCGGACCGGCGGGTGGTCGTTCTGACGCGGGTGCTCGGCCGGCCGTACGCCCTCATCGCCCGGCCGCCCGTCTGATTCGTTCGCCCACCGGTGTCGGGAAACTCACCGCTCGGCAGTGGCGGGTCGGGTACAATGAGCGGGACGCGCCGGGGGAAGGCGCGCCGCCCCGGGACGGGCGGAGGGGGAGCGAAACGGGTCATGATGGCGTGGCTTCGCACGCGCGGGGTCCGGTACGTCGTCGTCGCCGGGGCGGTGGCGGCCGCGACCGGCGTGCGCCTGCTCCTGCCGGACCGCGGCGTGGTTCCGTTCGCCCTCCACTTGGTGGTCGTCCTGTTCGCCGCCTGGTACGCCGGGGCGGCCGGCGGCATCCTGGCCACACTTCTGTCCGCGGCCGCCGTCAGCTACGTGCTGTTCGCCCCGCAGTTCGAACTCACCGCCGCCAACCGGCCTGACCAAGTCACGGCCGTCGCGTTCACCGTCATCGGGATCGGCACGAGCCTGTTCGTCGGCTGGCTCCACGGAACCGCCCGACGGGCGGCCGGGCGGGCCCGGCTGTCGTCCGGCCGGCGGGCCAAGCTGGAGCAGCTGCTGCGGGCCGAGCGGGAAGCCCTGGCCCGGGCCGTCCGCGAGGTCGAGCGGCGGCAGCGGGCCGAGGACGCCCTGCACCACAGCGAGGCCCAGTACCGCCTGCTGGCCGAGAGCATCCCGCAGGTGGTGTGGATGGCCCGCCCGGACGGGGACGTCGAGTACGTCAACACCCGGTGGGTGGAGTACACCGGCCGGCCGGCCGACGACGCCATCGGCCGGGCGTGGGAGGAGACCGTCCACCCGGACGACCGCCCGGCCGCCGTCGCCGCGTGGGCCCACGCCGTCGCCACCGGCGAGCCGTGCGAGGTCGAGTACCGGCTGCGGCGGGCCGACGGTGAGTTCCGCTGGCACCTGGCCCGGGCCCTGCCCCTGCGGGACGAGGACGGGGCGATCATCCGCTGGGTCGGGGCGGCCACCGACCTGCACGACCAGAAGACCACCCAGGCCGAGCTGCGGCAGGCCAACGAGCGGTTCCGGCTGGCGGCCGAGGCCGTCACCGCCGTCATCTACGACCTCGACCCGCTCACCGGCCACGTCGAGCGGACCCGCGGCCTGGCCGACCTGGTCGGGTTCGGCCCGGACGAGGCCCAGCCGACCAACGCCTGGTGGCGGCAGCGGATCCACCCCGACGACCTGGACGAGTTCGCCCGCCGCTGGCAGGAGACGCTCGTCCAGGGCGACCGGTACGCCTTCGAGTACCGGGTCCGGCACAGGGACGGGCGGGACCTGCACGTCATCGACCGCGGCACCCTGGTCCGCGACGACACCGGCCGGCTGGTCCGGGTCGTCGGCTCCGTGCAGGACATCACGGACCGGGTGCGGATGGAGTCGGCGCTGCGGGCGAACGAGGCCCGGTTCCGGTTCCTGGCCGAGGGCGGGGCCGCCCTGGCGGCGTCGCTGGACTACGAGGCCACCCTGCGGACCGTCGCCCGGCTGACGGTCCCGGACCTCTCCGACTTCGCCCTGGTCCACCTGGCCGTCGGCGACGACGCCCGGATGGTG
>DASXAN010001058.1:0-4166 GCA_036406755.1 Gemmataceae bacterium | reverse complement strand
ATGCCGGATTCGGCGTCCACGGCCGTCGCCCTGACCTTCAGCGGGGTGCCGCGGACGTGTTCCACCGGAGCGGTCAGGGTGACGTCGGCCGGAGGGGTGTTGTCGAACACCACCTGGCGGGTGTCCACCGCCGGGCGTTCGCCGTCCTTCAGTTCCGGGTCGTTGACCGGGTCGAGGGTCTTCTGGTCCGGGGACTTCGGGGCCAGCAGGCGGGCGCGGAAGGTTCGGGGGCCGAGGACGCCGGTCGCGTTCACGTTCACGACCCAGTCCTTGACGACGCCCTCGAACAGGAGCGCCCCGCCCGGGTCGCCCAACCGCAGGGTGACGGCCCGGTCCCGGTCGCCCGGCAGGGTGGTCGGCTGGAAGGCGCCCCGGCCAGACTTGTCGAACCCGAAGTCGATGTAGGCGTCCGCCCGGGTCGGCTGGTCCACCTCGATCCGGACCGGGAACTTGTTGGTCGGCTGGGCGGCCGGCGGGCAGACGATGCGGATCACGTTCTCGGCCGTCGGCCGCTGCGGCGTCGTGCCGTCGAAGGCGGTTTCGAACAGGAACGCCCGATCGTACCCGTCCACGGTCACGGCCACCCAGCCCTTTTTGGCCTCGCCGGTGAACCGCATGTTGGTCGCCTTCAGGACGGCGGGCGCCCCGGCCGTCGCCTCGCCGTCGTACGCGGCGTCCGTCGGGCTGCCCGGGACGAACCCGGGGACGAGGCCCAGGTCGAGGTGGACCTTGACCGGCCCGCCGGCGACCGGGCCGTTGAGTGTCACCGTCACCTGCAGCTCGTTAGCCCCGTCCCGGGTGCCGGTGAACGAGGCCTTGGCCCCGGCGTACTGCGACGGCGGCTGGATCGCCATGTCCAGGTCGGAGCGGTAGATTTCCTTGTTTTGGGCCTGTTCGTCCAGCAGCCTCAGCCCGATCTTCGAGCCGGTCAAGGCGATGGCCCCGGCGGCCGCGGGGGCGGGGGTCGTCCCGGCGGCCGCGGCCACCGGGGGTGCGACCGGGGCGGGGAACGTCACCGGGGCGCGGCCGCTGCCCGGGACGTTGACGCCGGTCGCCCGGGCGATCACCCGCCCCTCGGCGGACAGGAGCTCGGCGGTTACCACCCGAGCGCCCTGGCCCGGGTTGGCGACGTAGGCGTAGAACGGGACGGCGGCGTTGGGCCGGAGGAGGACGTTCTTTACCTCCTGGGCCGTGGCCGTGTTCGGGCCGTCGCCGAGGAACAGGGTTGGTTCCTGGGCGCGGGCGGCGGACCCGCAAAGCCCAAGCACCAGGCTCCAAACCCCAACTTGCAGCGCGGGATTCAGGGTTCGGGATTTGGGACTTGGGACGTGCGACTTGGGGCTTCTCATCGGCGGGATCCTTTCGGGGCCAACGGGGCAACTCCGGCGGCGGCGCGGGGCGGTTGCGCTCCAGTTCACCATCCTAACCCTCCCCCGCAAGGGGGGGGCGGACAAGACCGGGCGGCGAAACCGGGGCCGATTCCCGGCCGGGCGACCGGCACGCGCTGGCCCCGTCCGCAAAAGCGGCACACGCGGCGTCAGTCGCCGCGGGCGCGGCGGCAGTCGTCGGCGGCGTCCTCGTAAAAGCCGGACGCGCGGGGGGCGTCGTGGCGCAGCCGGGCCAGGCCGCGGTAGTACGCCTCCAGCCACGTCAGGTACTCGGCCCGGTCCTGGGCGCGGACCTGGAGGGCGGCCGGCGGGCGATCGGCCAGCGGCAGGAACCGCTCCCGGCGGTCGGCGGCCGCCCACGCGTTGCGGTCGGCGAGCACCTTGGCCTGCTCCGGCAGGCGCACCGTCCAGGCGGCCCGCAGGGCGGCCGCCAGCGCGTCCCACTTCGGGCCGGGGTACCCGCTGGCGGGTCGCTCGGACAGGGCGGCCCGGCGAGTAGCGTCCAGATCGTCGATCTTCTCCAGCCCGGCCGCCCGAAGCAGCCCGACCGACACGGCCGCCCGCCGCTCCCGGCGGTCGGCCTCGTCGGCCAGTGGCGCCGGGGCGGGGCGAGCCGCGGCCGGCGGCTGGTGTGATTCGTCCTCGGCGGCGTCGGCCGCCCGGACCTCCTCGTGTAGCTTCTTGCCGATCGCCCGGGCCGCCTCCCACGCCCGCTTCCGCTCGGCCGCCGGGGCGAGCGGGGCGCGGACCAGGGCGACGAGCGCCTGGTACTCCGGTGCGCGCCGGGTGGCGAGGTCGTCCACCCGCTTCTTGACCGCGGCCGGCTGATATGCCGCCCGCAGCTCGCGGACGGCGGCCGTCAGCCGGCCGGTCGCCGACGCCCACTCGCCCAGCGGCAGGTCGCGGTCCGGGGGCGGCTGCTCCAGCCGGTCGGCCAGCTCGGCGGCGGCCTTCGCCGCCTCCCGCCACGCCCGCTCGTCCCGGCCGTCCTCGGCGGCCGGCCCGGCGGTCGCGGCCAGCACCACGGCCGCGTCCTCGACGGCGGCGCGGGCCGCCTGTACGGCGGCGAGCTGCCCGGCGGCGGCGGCGAACGCCGTCTCGGCCTGCTTGAGCAGGTCGGCCGCCGCCGCCTGTTGCTCCCGCCGGCGGGTGTTGACGTCGAACAGCATCGCCTCGCCGTCGTCCCGCCGTTTGGCGGCGGCGTCGAACAGGCCCTTCGCCCACGGGAACGCGTCCCGCCCCGCGGCCAGGGCCCGGTCGGCCGCCTCCTCGGTCTGGAGCAGTTGGCGGGCGGCGGCCGGCGGCCACAGCGTCCCGCCCGGCCGCCGCCACGAGGCCAGTCGGCGGGCCGCCTGCGATTCGCTCGTCGGTTCCGGCTGCACCGCGTCCAAGAGCGCCGACAGGTCGGCGACGACCTCGGGTTTCGGGGAATTGTCCGAGAGCAGCCGCCGCCAGACGAGGGCGGCCGCCGCCTTCCGCGTGTCGTCGTTGGTCTTGGTCTTCTCCAGGAACGCGGCCCGGTCGGCCTGGGCCTTCTCCGCGTCCTTCGGGTTGGTGGCGGCCGTGGCCCGGGCGAGCAGGAACGACTCGATCAGCGGCGGCCAGTCGGCCGCCTGGGCCGGCGAGACCGGCCACGCCGCCAGCGACCGCAGCGGCACCGGCGGGTCGGCCTTGGCCCGGTCGCGGGCGGACTGTGCCGCGGCCCGCGCCTCCTTCAAGTTCGCCTCCACCCGCTCCGGCCGGCCGCCGGCCTGCCAGTCCCACTCGGCCCGCGGCAGGGCGGCCGCCAGCGTGTTGAACGCCGCCGGCGCCGGGCGGTACGCCGCCTTGGCCAGCCAGTCGTCCCGCTCCTTCCACCCGGCGAGCAGCCAGTCCGGGTACGCCCGCTCGGCCGGCGGCTCCGGGGCGGGCTGGCGGCGGGCGGTCAGGTCGAAGTCGGACCGGTCGCCGTAGAGCCGCGGCGTCTGCCGCAGCCCGCGGCACTCCCGGGCCCACCGGGCGACGCGGGCGGCGACGAAGTCGGCCAGCTCGTGAACCCGCACGCGGCCGTCGGCCCGGCCGTCCGGCCCGAACCCGTCGGCCGCGCCCCGCAGCCCCTCGGCGACGTAGAACGCAAACGCCGACTGGTGCTCCTCCTCCAGCGGCAAGGACAGCTCGCCCTTCGAGCAGGAGGTCAGCACGAAGAGCGGCAGTTTGTCCGCGTCGGCCCGGGCGCGGAGCTGCTCGTCGAGGCGGTCCGCGACGGCGTCGGCGAGCGGCCCGCAGCCGGGGGTGCCGCCCGGCGGGTCGGCGGCCAGCGGGTGGGACAGGTCCAAGAGCAGCAGCTTTTGCTTCGCCGGACAGGCGGCGAGCGCGTCGAGGACCAGGTCGAGCGGCAACCACGTGGCCGGGTCGCCGGGCTTGGCGTCGGCGGGCAGGACGTGGACGGCCCCGTTGTGGGCGACGGCCAGGGCGGTCAGGTGGACGATGAGCGGCTGGCCGGCCTTCACGTTGGCCAGCGCCTGAAGCTTGGACCGGAGCAGGTGCAACTCCTGGAACCCGTAAGCCGTCTCCCGCGCGGCGAGATCGGGGAAGGCGGCCTGGACGGCGGCGCTATCCTGCTCGGCCCACGGGTTGGGCGGCCAGGCTCGGTCGCGGTACTCGCCGACCGGCACGGACAGCACGACCGGCGGCTCGGCCGGGCGGATCCAGAATAGCGCCCCGGCGACGGCCCCGGCGGCGGCGAGCAGGAGCGCGACGGCGACGAACCGGCGGGTGCCCCGGCCGGCCGGCCGGCCG
>DASXAN010001057.1:0-8639 GCA_036406755.1 Gemmataceae bacterium | reverse complement strand
CTTGCTTGCGCCGCGTGCTCACCGCACCACCTCCAGCGCCACCGACTTCACCGCGGCGGAGCTGCCGCCCACCATCACCCGAAAGCGGCCCGGCTCGACGACCCGCTTCATGTCCGGCCCGTGGTACGACAGTTCCTCCGGCCCCAGCTCGAACGTCACCGCCCGCCGCTCGCCGGCCGCCAGGGTGATCCGCCGGAAGCCCTTCAGCTCCATCACCGGCCGGGTGGCCCGGCTCACCTCGGCGCGGATGTAAAGTTGCACGACCTCGTCGCCGGCCCGGCCGCCGGTGTTGGTCACCTCGACCGACACCGTGGCCCTGCCGTCCGGCGCGATCCGGGCGGGTGAGATCGTCGGGTCGGCGTACGAGAACGTGGTGTACGACAGGCCGTGCCCGAACGGGAACAGCGGTTGGGCGGACTCGAACAGGTAGCCGCGCAGGGCCGTCGGCTTGTGGTTGTAGAACAGCGGCAGCTGCCCCACGCTCCGGGGGAACGTGACCGGGAGCTTGCCGCCGGGGTTGACGTCGCCAAAGAGTACCTCGGCCACCGCGGTGCCGCCCTCCTGGCCCGGGTACCAGCATTCGAGGATGGCCGGGGCCCGCTCGGCCAGCTCCGGGATCGCCGGCGGCCGGCCGTTGACCAGCACCAGCACCGTCGGCGTGCCGGTGTCGAGCACCGCCCGGGCCAGGTCCTCTTGCTGGCCCGGCAGACGCAGGTCGGCCCGGTCGCCCAGGTGGTTCTCGGCGTACGCCTCGCGGGCGGTCTGCTCGTTGTCGCCGACTACCACGATTGCCACGTCGCTATTCTTCGCCAGCGCGACGGCCTCGGCGATGCGTTGCCGGTTGGCGGCCGGGTCGGCGGGCACGACGCGGTCGGCCGAGGCCCGGGGCCGCGACCGGGTGCCGCCGACCAGCGGCTGCGGACCGGTCGTGAACGACGAGTCCTCGGTGATCCGCACCCCCTCCGCGTGGGTGACGGTCGCGCCCGGCCCCAGTCGCTTGCGGACGCCCTCAAGGATGCTGACCGAGTGCCGTGGCACGCCGGCGTAGCCGCCCAGCATCACCTCGGCGGCGTGCGGGCCGATCACCGCCGCCCGGCGGACCTTGTCGGCGTTCAGGGGGAGCAGGCCGCCCCGGTTTTGCAGCAGCACGATCGCCTGGCGGGCCGCGTCCAGGGCCAGCGGCCGGGTCGCCTCGGAGCCGGAAGTCTCGTCCGCACGGGCCGGGTCCACGTACGGGTTCTCGAACAGGCCCAGCCCGAATTTCTCGCGTAAGAGCCGCCGCACGGCGTCGTTGATCGCGGCCTCCGGCACCTTCCCCTGCTTGACCTGCTCGACCAGGGTGGGGTACGCCTCCGGGTCCGGCAGCTCGACGTCCACGGTGGCCGCCAACGCCAGGCGGGCCGCCCCGGCGTCGTCCGCAGCGACGTGGTGCCGCCCGGCGAGCTGGCGGATCGCCTGCCAGTCCGAGACGATCACGCCGTCGAACCCCCACTCGCCGCGGAGCACGTCGTGGAGCATCCAGCGGTTGGCGTGCGACGGGATGCCGTCCACCTCGTTGTAAGACGGCATCAGGCTGCGGGCGCGCCCTTGCTTGACCGCGACCTCGAAGGGGGGGAAGAACACGTCGCGGAGCGTCCGCTCGCCGAACGGGGCCGGGCCGACGTTGGTCCCCGACTCCGGCTGGCCGTGCCCGGTCATGTGCTTGAGCGTGGCGATCACCCGGTCGGCCGGGATCGTCCTGCCCCTGCCCTGGAAGCCGCGGACCGCCGCCAGGCCCATCCGGGACACGAGGTACGGGTCCTCGCCGTACGTCTCCTCGAACCGCCCCCACCGCGGGTCGCGGGCCACGTCCACCACCGGGGCCAGCACCTGCTGCGCGCCCCGGGCCCGGACTTCGTGCGCGACCGCGGCGAAGGCCCGCTCCACCAGGTCCGGGTTCCAGGTGCTCGCCAGGGCGATCGCCTGCGGGAAGCTGGTCGCCTCCTCGCCCATCAGCCCGTGCAGCGCCTCCTCGTGGAAGAGCACGGGGATGCCGAGGCGCGTGTGGTCCTTGACCCACCGCTGGATGGCGTTGGTGAACTCCGCCTGGGCCCGCGCCCCGTGGCCGTCGCTGGGCCGCTCGATCCGCCCGATGCCCACGCGGAACCAGTCCGGGGCGTTGGCGGGGGCGAACCCACCCTGGGCGTCGGTGATCGGTCGCTTACCGTTCCATAGGCACAGCATCTGTGCCACCTTCTCCTCGAGCGTCATCCGCCCGAGGAGGTCGTCCACCCGCCGGGCCGTGGGGAGGGCGGGGTTGCGGTAGTCCGGTTGAGGTTGCCCGGTTTGACCCGGCACGGTGCCGACCGCCAGGAGGCAACAGAGAATCAGCAGGCCCGAAGAGCGGTGGTCGTGCATCGGGATGGAGGGCGTGTGGTGTGGGTGGCTGCCCTCACACTCACTACGGGGCGGGCGGGCCGGCGTCCAACGGGATCGGGGCCAGGATCTCCAGCACCTCGATCGCCGGTTGCTCGTCGCAATGGATGATGCCGAGCCGGCCGTAGGTGTCCCGCGGCTCGGGCAGGCCGAACCACGCCGTCAGCCGCGGCCCCGGGGTGACCCGGAAGAACGCCGTCGGCTCGATCCGCCGGAGCACGTCGTGCTCGATCAGGATGCGGCCCAGGGGCGTCTGCTCCGCCAGGATGGCGGCCCGGACCGGCTCGGAGCAGAAGTCCAGCCGGATGCGGGCGACGCCGAACTGCACCACCCGCCCGTCGGACTGGAGTTCCAAGAGGATCTTCCGGGCGTAGGTGTCGCCGGTGCGCCGCCGCTGCAAGACGTGGACGTTGACGAGGCTGCCGTAGAAGTCCTCGACCGTCACGGTCATGTGGTGGTGGTGGACGAGGAGGCGGTGGTACGGCTCGGGGACGGCGTCGGGCGGGAGCAGGGCGTGGTCGGGCGGCGGGACGTCGGCCCCGAATAGGCGGTACAGTTCCGGCAGCTTCGGGCCGCGGGTGGCGTGGCTCATACCCCTGTTATACGGCCCGCCGGCCGGGGGCTTACACCGGCGGGCCGCCCCCGGCCCGGGCCGCCAACAAGGCGCGGAGGAGGGGCAGGACGGCCACGTCCTTGGGCCGGCCGGCGGCCTCCTTGGAGGCGATCAGGTCGGTGAGGGCCAGGACCTTCACCGGCCGGCCGGCCACGGTCATGTCCGCGGCCGCCCCGATGACTTGCTCGTACCCACCGACGGCCGACATCGTGCCGAGCAGGTCGAGGTCCTCCGGGCCGACGGCCAGGGTGAAATTCGACCCGAGCAGGACCGTCCGCTCGTCGAACGCGAACGGCAGGTCCGGGGGGAACCCGCGGGGGCGGGGGTTGAGCGGCGCGAGCGCGGCCACCAGCCGGCGGACGTTGTCCGGCGTCCGCCGGTAGCACAGGTCGAGGTCGTTGGTGATGACCGGCGAGCCGTGGAGGACGGCGGACACGCCGCCGGCGATGACGAACTCGACGCCGGCGTCGCACAGCCGGTTGACCGTGTCCGCAATGAACGTCGGTTCCACCGCCGCCCCCTTGAGCAAGGGCCGCCAGCCCTCGTGCCGGCGGAGCCGCTGGTCGGGCGTCAGGGCCAGGGCCCGGGCCAGCTGCGTCCGGTCCACGTCTCCCTGGTGGCCCAGGTCATAGAAGGACCGGACGTCGGCGGCGGGTGTGGCCATGGCTAGCGGGTTCACGGGTGCCGTTCGACTCCATTGTAACGGCTCGGCCGCCCGCCCGCCGCGCCGGCCCTACCGCACGTTCTCCGTCTCGTACCCGCGGGGGGTGATGTACTCCTTCGACGACAACCCACCGCCCCGCGTCTCGATCGTGATCCGCTCCGCCTCGACCGTCACCTCCACCGGCAGCTGGGCCGTCCCGTCCGGCGACGGGCGGGTGCCGCGGTACTTGTTGGGGCCGGCCGCCGTCAGGGTGATCGGGCTGCCGCTCTTGTCGCGGATCAGCATCTCCAGCTGGGCCACGCTGAACGTGCGGTAATCGGTCGGCCCGGGGGTGACCGGCCCGGCCGGGGCGGTGCCGGCAGCGGTGCCGGTCGCTCTGGTCGCGGGCTTATGGCACCCGGCCGGGGTCAGGGCTAGTCCGATAGCGATGGTCACGAGCACGGCGCGGGTGGTCACGGGTCGAACCCTCCGGGGGTGGGGGAGCCGTCGAGTTGGCCGGTGCGGCGGTCGCCCCGCTGGTTGGCCTGCCAGACGTGGCCGGTGGTCACGTCCAGGCAGGTGAGCCAGCCGCCGCCGTAGGCCCATGTGTCGATGCAGACAGCGTGGCCAATGTGCAGCGGCACGCCGGACTTCTGCGGGGTGTGGCCGCAGACCATCACCTTGCCGCATTCGTGCGGCCCGCGGTCGGCGAACGACTCCCAGAACAGGATTTCGTGGGGCTGGGCGGCCAGCGGGATGTCGGGCAGGGCGCCGGCGTGGACGAAGAAGTGCGTCGCCTCCTCGTGCCAGTCGACGCACGTCGCCGCGACGAACTCCCAGTGCCGCTCGGGGATGTCGTCCAGGGTGCCGGGCCGGCCGTTTCGGCCGTACGACAGCATCGCCGCCTCGCCGCCACACTTCAGCCACATATTCCGCTCGTCCCGGGACTCGCGGGCGAGCAGGAGCATGACCTCGTGGTTGCCGCGGAGCGGGACAAGCCGAACCTTCTGGCCGAGGTCGAGGAGGCGGTCGAGGACGCCCTTGGAGTCGGGGCCGCGGTCGATGTAGTCGCCGAGGGTGACGACGGTGTCGTCGCCGCGGGGGTTGACATCCGCCAGGAGCAGGTCCAGGGCGCGGGAACAGCCGTGGATGTCGCCGACGGCGAGGATGCGGGGGTTCTCGGCCATTAGCCGGGATTATAGTCGCTTCTCACGTATACCGCGCCCCGCGGTGCTCCGGCTCGAAGAACAGCGGCAGGTGCCGGTCCACCTCCAAGAGCCCGTCCGGTGTCAGCTCCACCTGGTCGGCGTGCATCGTCAGCAGACCGCGGCCGGCCATCGCCCGCCAGCCGGCGGCGAACTCGGCCAGCACGTCCGAGCCGAACTTGCGGCGGAAGTAGTCCGCCCCCAGGTGGCCCGTCTTCAGCTGGAGGATCATCTCCCGGATCAGCCGCTGGCGGTCCGTGACCGGCAGGGCCCGGTTCAGCGGCAGCTCGCCCCGGTCCAGCACGGCGGCCATGTAGTCGTCCCAGCGGTCCAGGTTCTGCACGTGGACGCCGTGGACGTGGCCGAACGACGCCACCCCGGTGCCGAACATGTCCGCCCCGTGCCACAGGCTGTCCCGGTAGACGAACTGCGACTTCCTGCCGCCCTGCGGCCGGACCATCGTGTAGGCGCTGGACACGACGTACCCGGCCGCGGCCAGCTCGTCGAAGGCGTACCGCACCCACGCCCGCTTGGTCGGCCAGTCGGCCACGGCCAGGCCCGGCTCGTCCTGGCCGAGTACCGTCAGCTCGCGGGAGAACGTCGTGTTGTACGGCAGCTCCATCTGGTAGATGGTGACGCTCTCGGGGGCCAGGCCGACCGTCTTGCGGACGCAGTCCTTCCAGTTGTCCCAGTCCTCGCCGACCATGCCGGCGATCAGGTCGATGTTGATCTGGTCGAAGCCGACGTCGCGGGCCCAGTCGTAAGCCCGGTAGACCTCCTCCTCGAGGTGCGCCCGGCCGTTGTAGGCGAGGATCTCCGGCTTGAAGTTCTCGACGCCGAGGCTCAGCCGGGTGACGCCGAGCTGTTTGAGCGCCGCCAGCTTGTGGTGCTGGAGCGTGCCCGGCTCGCACTCGAACGTCACCTCGCGGGCCCCGTCCCACGGCAGCACCGCTTGCAGCCGGGTCATCAGGCTGCCGAGCTGGGTGGCGCTCAGGTACGACGGGGTGCCGCCGCCGAAGTAGACGTAATCGAGCGGCCGGCCGCCGACGCAGGCCGTTCGGCTATACAGCTCGACCTCCTTGACCAACGCATCCGAATACGTCTTGACGTCGTCGGCGTTCTTGTCGGTGTAGACGCGGAAGTAGCAGAACTTGCACCGCTTGCGGCAGAATGGGATGTGCAGGTACAGGCCGAGCGGGGTGCCGGGTTCGGGCGGCCGGTCGAGGGCGGCGCGGGCGGCCGGCAGGTGCTCGCGGGACCAGAACGAGAACGGCGGGTAGTTGGCGACGAAGTAGTTGCCGAGGCCGGTTTTTTCCTGGGTCGCTTCGGACATCACACCACCTGGGACACGGGCGAGCGCGGGCGGGGTCACGACTTGGAGCGGCGGAAGGCGACGTACTGGCGGCCGCGGCCGGGTGCCGTCGAGTCGGACAGGACCGGGCCGGCGTACTCCCACCCATCTTTCGCAAAGCTATTGAGCTGTTCGGCGAGCTGCTCCTGCGGGGCGGCGTCCCCGCTCCGGGGCAGGTGAAGCAACACGACCTTGTACTCCCACCGCTGCGGCTTCGCCTCCGGGGCCGGGGCGCTGTGCAGCGGGATGGACGTCACGGCCGCCGCCCCGAGGGCGGCGGCGAGCACGGCGGCGATCATGCGAGCACTCATCGGTGCCTCCCGAATAGCCGGTCACACGGAATCCGGATCGACGCCCAGTTCGCGGAGCTTGGCGGCGAGGCGGGCGGCCGACTCTTCCGATGTCGGCAGCGGCGTCCCGTCCGGGCGGTAGGCGCGGAGCCAAGGCAAGGTGTAGTTTGCGTAGGTGCCGTGCCAGACACCGAATTCGACGCCCAGCGGCGGAATCGGGAACCGGCCGTCCTTATTGGCCGTCATCGGGCGGTAGTTGCCGTCGGCCAACTCGAACCCTTCCAGATCTTCGGTGTCGACGTTGAAGATGACGTAATACGGGGCGCCGATCAGCCGCTCGTAGACCCAGAATTTGCCGCGCGGCGGGGTGGCGTCGTGTTCATCCGCCGCGGTCCCGGATGCGAACTCGACCACCACGGGCGGCACCTGGTGCTCGACCCAGAGCACGTACGACCGGCGGTACTCGCCGTCGAGGAGCGGCTCCACGCCCGGGACGTAGAACCAGTCCGGGGCCTTGCACCCGTCGAGCGGCGGCTCGGCGCGGCGATAGTAGATGCCGACGTCCTGGCCGATGAAGTATCGCCCGTCCGGGTGGAGCGCCGCCAATACCGGTTGGAGGACCTTCGTCAGAAGGACGATCTGCAGCATCTGGATGGCGTTTTCCATGGGCCGCCCGTCCGTTTCGGGAAGGTCCTTGTGCGTCGGCAGGGCCGGCTTCGTCGCGGCGTTCATTCGCTCCCCTCCGGTCGTCTCGGCCATTATACCCGACCCGCTCGCCTACTTCCCCACCCCGAGGCAGTACACCGTCCCCCGCTCCGTGCCGATCACCAGGCACCCGCCGGCCACCGCTGGCGACGCGCTGATCGGCCCGTCCAGCTTTACCCGCTGCACCTCCCGGCCGGTCGCCAGGTCCAGAACGTACAGGTTGCCGTCGTTCGACGCGACGTAGACCCGCGCCCCGGCCACGACCGGCGAGCTGTCCACCTTGCCGTCGGCGGCGAACGACCACACCTCGTTACCGGTCGCCCGGTCCAGGGCGTACACCCGCTTGTCCCGGCTGCCGGTGATCGCCAGCTTGTCGGTCAGGGCGGCGGAGGCGAAGAACGGCTGTTTCCGCTTGGCCGCGTGGAACGTCCAGGCGACTTCGGGCTTCTTCAGGTCCACGGCCACCACCTGCTCGGTCATCGTGCCGACCACCAGCCGGTCGCCGCGGACGGCGACCGACGCCCCGACCTGGCCCTCCAGCGGCACCCCGGCCAACTCCTTGCCGGTGGCCGCGTCGATGACGTGCAGGGTGCTGTCGCAGCCGGCGGCGAACGTCTTGCCCCCGGCCACGGCCGGCGTCCCCATGACCGGCCCGCCGCTGACGTCGAACTTCCACCGCAGCCTGCCGTCGGCCCGGGAGACGCAGTAGAGCGTCTCGCCCTGGGTGCCGAACAAGACGCCGTCGGCGGTGAAGTTGATACCGCTGGTGACCTCGGCCTCGGCGTTGTACCGCCACCGCTCCTTGCCCGTGGCGGCGTCCACGCAGTACAGCAGGCCGTCGATGTTGCCGGCGAACACGGCCCCGCCGGCGACGCCGACCGGGGCCTTGATGGCGCCGGTCTTGAGCTTCCACTTCATCTGGCCGGTGGCCAGGTCGAGGGCGTACAGGTGGTCGTCGAAGGCGCCGACGAAGGCGACGCCGCCGGCAATCGCGGCGGTGCTCTCGACGCTGGCGGAGTTGGCGTCGCCGGCGGTCTTGAACTGCCAGCGGACGGCGAGCTTGTCGGGCAGCGGGTCGGCGGCGACGCCGGTCTGGGCGGCGTCCCCGCGGAAGACCGGCCAGTCGGCGGCGGCCGCGGCGGCGGTGAGCAGGGCGGCGGATAGTAGGCAGGCGATGTGTTTCATGGCCAATCCTCCGTCACGGACATTCGACGCACCAGCGCCGATTGTCGAAATCCCAATCGGCGCGGCAGCCGGTCAGGCGGTGGAAGAATTCGACACCCACGAGGCTCAGGGCTTTGAGCGCCCCGCGGAAAGCCGACACCGAAACGACCGGGCCGATGACTTGGCGCGTGACGGGGTCGATCAGTTGGGCTCGTACCAGACCGACCTCCATGACGACTAGCTGGCCGCTCGC
>DASXAN010001056.1:0-3502 GCA_036406755.1 Gemmataceae bacterium | reverse complement strand
TTATCACCGCGGAGGCCGGCTCCCCTTTCGCCGTCCCGCCGCCCTCGGGGCGTGGCGCTCGCGGGTCGTGACCGACCTCGGGGCCGCCCAGGACCTGCTGGACTGGCTCGAAGCCGGCGGCACGGCCCGCGGGGAGCTGGTGATCCACGGCAACGCGTCGTTCGAAGTCCGCTGGCAACCCGGCTACGGCAACGTCCGCGTCTCGCCGCCGGCCAGCTGCGACTCGCGGAACCGCCGCTCGTGGTGGTACATCAGCCCGAGGAACGCGATCCCCAGCCCGATCAAGGCCGCCAGCGTCAGGAACACCACGCCGAACTGGAGCGGGTTGTCCACGTACTTGAACTTCATGTCGTAGAGCGGGCTGCCCTCGACGTTGATGTTGGACAGGTTTTGGTAGCGGATGCCCAGGCCGAGGTTGGTCAACCCCAGGCCGATCAGGGCGCCCGCCGCGATGATGGCACCAACTAACGCGCGCATGGTCGGTCCTCCGGGGTTAGAAGTTCAACATGCGGCCGCAGCCGGCCATGACCAGCAGAATGCCCGCGATGATGATCAGGAAACTGCTGCACCCGCACCCGCCCCACGGGCCGGTCGGTCCGTTGTAGTAGTTGCCGAAGTACCCGCCGCCGCCGAATGGTCCCATGCTCATGCCCGGCCCTCCCGTCGGTGAAATCGCGGATCAATCGCCGCGCCGCCGCGGCCCGTCCGCGGTGTTGCCCGCCTCGTACGCCCGCTTCGCCGCCGCCGCCTGGTCGGCCCACATCCGCAGCTGGGCGATCCGCCGCGCGTCGCTGGGGTGGTCCGACAGGATCTGCGGGACGTGCGGCCCGCCGCGGGCCGCCATCGCCTGCCAGAACTGCACCGCCGCGTGTGGGTCGTACCCGGCGAACGTCATCAGGAACACGCCGATGTGGTCCGCCTCCGACTCCTGCGCCCGCTCGAACGGCAGGCTGCTCAACCGCGTCCCGGCCGCCAGCGCCTTGAGGATGCCGTTCCGCTGCTCCGGGGTGATGTCCTTGGACCCCAGCCCGAACGTCGCCGCGTGCAGGGCCCGGTCGGTTAGCTGCTCCCGGGCGAGCCGCTCGCTGGAGTGGTGGGCCAGGGCGTGGCCGATCTCGTGCCCCAGCACGGTCGCCAGCCAGTCGGCCCGCCGGTCGGCCGGGGCGTCCCGGTCGATGAGGCTGAGCAGGCCGGTGAACACCGCCACCTTGCCGCCCGGCAGGCAGAAGGCGTTCACCTGGTCGGAGCGGATGACGACGAACTCCCATTCGAAGCGGTAGCCCTCAATGTGCAGGTTGATCTCCCGCCGCAGTAACCGGCTCATCTGCGAGTCGCCGGTGGCGACGTCGGCGATCCGCGTCCCGACGGTCCGCACGAACTGGACGGCCGGCCCGCTGGTGACGAGGGCGTTTTTCTCCCGCGCCTCCCGGGTGACTTCCTCGAACGCCTGCACGCCGAGGTGGTACTCCTCGGCCGGGGACAGGGCGAGCCGCTGCGACCGGTGGCCCGGCCCGGCCCCGCCCATCGGCCCGCCGACCGGCGCGCAGCCGACCAGGGCGGCCACGAGCACGACCGCGACGGGCCGCCGGCCGGCGCAACGGTGGACGGCCGGGGGAACGCGGTCGCGCATCGGCCTCTGCTCCCGGGTCTGTGGAAGGGGGTCACCGGCGATCGAGTCGGCGGCCCGGGTGGGCCCCGGGCCGCCCGCCGGCCACTATGGCTTGGACACGGTCACCTTGAAGTCCACCGACGTCGCCGCGCCGGTCGCCGGCGTGCCGGTGACCTTGACCTCGTGGTCGCCGAGGGGCGCGTCCTTCTCGGCCGACACCTGCACGGCGATGTCGTCGGGCTTGTCGCTCGCCTTGACCACCTTCTCCAGCGGGTCCACCTTCAGCCCCTTGGGGGCGTCGAACTTCAACGTCACGTCCTCGTGGAACTTGTCGCCGCGGTGCAGCGACAGCTTGACCGTCTGCGTCTCGCCCTCCTTGATGTGGGTGGACAGCGTCGGGGCCGAGATCGTGAACGTCGCGTTCTTGTCCCCGGTGTCGGTCGTCGTCGTCGTGGACGAGTGACCGCCGTCCGCGGTGGTGGTCCGTGTCGTTGACGCCGTGCCACGGTGGGTCGTGCCGCCGGGCGGGCTGGTGTTGCAACCGGCCAGGGCGATCAGGCCGAGGGTGGCGAAAGCGGCGGGAATCAGTCTCATGGCAATATGCTCCTCGCGGGGCGGGCACCATTGCTCAGTGCAAAGCCTATGCCGGACGCCCGGCGACACCGCCGCGGCCGGGCGCTACAATGAGAGTCGCCGTCGTGAAGAGCCGAGAGGAGCCCGGGTGTCCGCCGCGTCTGCCCGCCCTGAACTGCTGGCCCCGGCCGGGGACTGGGACGCCCTCCGCGCCGCCGTCGCCAACGGGGCCGACGCCGTTTACTTCGGCCTGCCGCAGTTCAATGCCCGCCACCGGGCGACCAACTTCACCCCCGACGACCTGCCGCGGGTGATCGCCTTCCTGCACGCCCACAACGTCCGCGGCTACGTCACGTTCAACACCCTGATCTTCGCCGACGAGCTGCCCGACGCCGTCGGTTTCCTGAAAACGATCGCCGCCGCCGGGGCCGACGCCGTCATCATGCAGGACCTCGGCCTCGCACTTTTGGCGAAGCGGGTCGCGCCGACGCTGCCGGTCCACGCCTCGACGCAGATGACGTTGACCGAGCCGCGGGGGATCGAATTCTGCCGCCGCGAGTCGGGCATCGAACGGGTAATCCTGGCCCGCGAACTGTCGGCGGCCGACGTGGAGAAGGTGGCACGCGGGACGCAGGTGCCGGTGGAGGTGTTCGTCCACGGGGCGCTGTGCGTCGCCTACAGCGGCCAGTGCCTGACGAGCGAGGCCCTGGGCGGCCGCAGCGCCAACCGCGGCCAGTGCGCCCAGGCGTGCCGACTTCCGTATGAGATGGTCGTCGACGGGCAGGCACGCGACCTCGGCGACCGGGCCTACTTGCTCAGCCCGCAGGACCTGGCGGCGTACGACCTGGTCGAGCCGCTGGCGAAGGCGGGGGTGGTGAGCTTCAAGATCGAGGGCCGGCTCAAGTCGGCCCACTACGTCGCCGCGACGACGCAGACCTACCGGGCCGCCATCGACGCCCTCGGGGTGCCCGGCGAAGCCGGGTCGGCCGGGCCGCTCGCCCTGACGCCGCAGGGCCGGCGGGACCTGGAGCAGTGCTTCTCCCGCGGCCTGACGCACGGCTTCCTCGACGGCGTCAACCACCAGGAGCTGGTGCAGGGCCGGTTCCCCAAGAGCCGGGGCGTGCGGGTCGGCACCGTCGTGCGGACGACGAAACGGGGCGTGCTCGTCGAGCTGTCGGCGGACGAGGAGTTGGTCCGGCCGGGCGACGGGGTGGTATTTGATCTGGGGAAGCCCGAGGAGGATGAACCGGGCGGGCGGGTGTATGAAGTGCTTCCCTCACCCCCCGGCCCCCTCTCCCACAAGGGGAGAGGGGGAGAGGA
>DASXAN010001055.1:0-3920 GCA_036406755.1 Gemmataceae bacterium | reverse complement strand
TCAGAGGTCAGAGGTCAGAGGACGGATTATCTGACCTCTGACATCTGACCTCTGACCTCTGGCTACTCCGCCGGCAGGTGGAAGGCGGATTTTAACGCACTCACTACGGTTTCCCCACCTTCGCTCGTCACCACGGACACGCCGCAGTTGTCGAGCGAAATCCGGCGAGCTTGCCGGATGGGCAGGCCGAGCTGGGCGGCCAGGTAAGTGCGGTTGACGACGTGGTGCGAGACGACCAGGAGGGTTTGGCCGGCGTGGTCGGTCAGGAGGCGGTCGAGGGCGGGGGCGGCCCGGGAATGCACGTCGGCGAACGACTCGCCGCCGGGGTAGGGCACGGTCGCCGGGTCGGCCATGTAGCGGCGGTACGCCTCCGGCTCGCGGTCACGGATCGTGTCCCAGTCCAGCCCTTCCCATTCGCCGACGTCGCACTCGGTCAACTCGGCGAGCGGCGTCGGCGTCAGGCCGTGCGGGGCGGCGATGATGGCGGCGGTTTGCACGGCCCGCACCAGCGGCGAGCAGTAGCAGGCGTGGACGGGCCGGGCGGCGAGCAGGTCGCGGGTGGCCTCGGCCTGGCGGACGCCGGCCGCGGCCAGCGGCGGGTCGGTGCGGCGGCCCTGGAGGCGGGCCGGTTTGGCGAGGTTGGCGGCGGTGGCGGCGTGGCGGATCAGGTAGAGGGTGGTGCGCATTACCAGCGGAGTTTATCCGACGACCGAGCTGCGGTCAGCGCCGGCCCGCCCGGATCCCGACCGGTACCCGCAGGACGATCGGGTGGAGCGGGTCGCCGCCCGTCCGGTGAATCTCATACACCCCGATCCCGATCCATTGCGTCGGGTCGGTTGGATGATGGAGGCGAGTCCACCGAAGATGCTCTGGGTAGTCGAACACCGCGGAAGAGTTTTTCAGCAAATCCTTACCCCAAGATCCGCACACGAACTCCGGGGCACCATTGGTAAGAATGATGTGGGTGACTTCATCGACCTCGGCGGCGGTCGCGCGAGTTTGTCGGAGGCCACACCACGAGGCGAGGCGGTCGGCGTCGGAGCGCTCCCGGATCGTGTCGTACACCCGGCCAAGGTCCCGCTCCCGTACCGGCGGCACGGATCGAAGGAGTACCCCGAACGGCAACGCCACTGCAATCAGAAGCAAACTGCGGCGGAGCCATAGACGAGACACGACACCGCTCTCCTCATCGCTCGATCGATATCCTGTCTCTCAGCCTCCCACCAGCAGTACGTCGGCGGGCGAATCGAAGATCGGGACTTTGACGCGCTGTCCTGCCCATTTCGCCCTGTACGGCCCGCGTCGCGGCCGACACAATAACGGGGCGGCCCCACCCGCACCCTCCCGCCCCGCCCGTCGTCCGGAGACGGTCTTGATGCGTCGTCCGCCGCGCCCCGTGCTGGCCGCGCTGCTGCTGGCCGTTGCCCTACTGCCGGTGGGCCTCCGCCCGCCGCTCGCCCGGACGGCCCCGCCGGATGATGGTGCGTTCTACGAGAAGGAAGTCCTGCCCGTCCTGCAGGCGCACTGCCTGAACTGCCACGGCGGCCAGGCGAAGATCAAAGGCGGGCTGAAGCTCACCAGCCGGGCCGACGTGCTCAAGGGCGGCGACTCCGGCCCGGCCGTGAACCTTGACAAGCCGGCCGAGAGCCTGCTGCTCAAGGCGGTCAATCAGGTCGATGACGAGCTGAAGATGCCGCCCAAGGGCAAGCTGCCGCCGGCGCAGCTCGACGTGCTGACCAAGTGGGTGCAGCGGGGCGTGCCGTTCGCGGCGGCGAAGGTGGCCGCCCGCCACGGCCCGCCGCCGGTGGACGCCGAGGCCCGCAACTTCTGGGCGTTCCGGCCGGTTCACCGGCCCTCCGTGCCGGAAATCCCAAATCCCAAACGCCAAGTCGCAAACCCGATTGATGCGTTCGTCCTGGCCAAGTTGCAACCCGCCGGCCTGGCGCCCGCCCCGCCGGCCGACAAGGTCACGCTCCTCCGCCGCGTCCACTACGCCGTCACCGGCCTGCCGCCGTCACCTGCCGACGTGGACGCCTTCCTCGCCGACAATTCGCCGGGCGCTTACGAGAAGGTCGTCGATCGGCTGCTCGACTCGCCCCACTACGGCGAACACTGGGGCCGACATTGGCTCGACCTCGTGCGCTACGCCGAGTCGAACAGCTTCGAGCGGGACGGGACCAAGCCGTTCGCCTGGAAGTACCGCGACTACGTCATCCGCAGCTTCAATGCCGACAAGCCCTACGACCGCTTCATCCGCGAGCAGCTCGCCGGCGACGAGATGGACCCGGTCACGCCGGAGAGGCTGATCGCCACCGGCTACTACCGGCTGGGCCTGTGGGACGACGAGCCGGTAGACTCGGAGCAGGCCTACTTCGACGGGCTGGACGACATCGTGTCGACCACCGGCCAGGCGTTCCTGGGGCTGACGGTCGGCTGCGCGCGGTGTCACGATCACAAGATCGACCCGTTCCCGCAGGCCGACTACTACCGGCTGCTGGCGTTCGTCCGCGGGGTGCGGCACTACGGCGACCGCAGCGCCGAGTCGGTGGCTGACGCGTCCCTCGCCGCGGTCGGCACCCGGCCGGACTTGGCAGCGACGGCCGAGGCCCACCGGAAGAAGGTGGCCGAGGTCGAAGGGCGGATCGAGCAGATTGAGTCGGCGGTTTACAGCAAGCTCGCCGGCGGCGAGAAGGACGACTTCCAGCACGAGATGAACAAGCTACCGATCATGCGGAAGCGGGTCGGCGACGCACTCTCGCAGGAGCAGCTGGACCAGTACGTCAGCCTCCGCCGAGAGCGGTTCCGCCTGTTGCGGGCCGCCCCGGCCGGGGTGGACCGGGCGCTGGTCGTCAAGGAAACCGGCCCGAAGCCGCCCGACACGTTCATCCTGGCGCGGGGCAACCCGCAGGGCAAGGGGGCGAAGGTCAAGCCGGGCTTTCCGTCGGTGCTGACGACTACGACGCCGAAGCCGGCGACGCCGCGGGCGAAGTCGTCCGGCCGGCGGTCGGTGCTGGCCGGCTGGATCGCCGACCCGGCCAACCCGCTGACGGCTCGCGTCATGGTCAACCGCGTCTGGCAGTACCACTTCGGCCGGGGGATCGTGCGGTCGGCGAGCAACTTCGGCTACCAGGGCACGCCGCCGACGCATCCGGAGTTGCTCGACTGGCTGGCGAGCGAATTCGTCCGGGGCGGCTGGTCGCTCAAGCACCTGCACCGGCTGATCCTGACCTCGGACACGTTCCGCCGGTCGAGCCGATTCGACCCGGCCGCGGCGGCCAAGGACCCGGAGAATGACCTGTTCTGGCGGTTCGACCCGCGGCGGCTGACGGCCGAGGAACTCCGCGACTCCATCCTGGCCGTCAGCGGCAACCTGAACGTGCAGAAGGCCGACGGCCCGAGCGTCTACCCGGTGATGCCGAAGGAAGTGCTGGCCGGCCAGTCCCGACCCGGCGATGGCTGGGGCAGGTCCAGCCCGGAGGAGGCGGCCGCCCGGAGCGTGTTCGTGTTCGTGAAGCGGTCGCTGGCGGTGCCGCTGTTGGCCGCGTTCGACGCCCCGGACCCGGACGCCCCGTGCCCGGTGCGGTTCACGACCACGCAGCCGACGCAGGCGCTGGGGATGCTCAACAGCGAGTTTGTCAACCAGCAGGCGAAGGTGTTCGCGGAATCGGTGGCGAAAGAGGCCGGCGATGACCCGGCGGTGCGGGTGCGGCTGGCGCTGCGGCGGGTGACGCAGCGGACGCCGACGCGGACGGAAGTGGACCGCGGCGTGCGGTTCATCGGCGCTTTGCAGGGTGAAGATAAGCTGCCGGCGGACGAGGCGCTGCGGCGGTTCTGCCTGCTGGCGCTGAACCTCAACGAGTTTGTGTTCGTGGATTGAGGAATTGACACTGACACCCAAGCCCACCCGCGGCGGCGGGTGG
>DASXAN010001054.1:0-4323 GCA_036406755.1 Gemmataceae bacterium | reverse complement strand
GTGATGAAGTCGGCCGGGAACCACTTCTCCCAGTACGAGCGGTCCTGACGGTAGCGCAGCGTCGAGTACGGCACGATGCCGGCGTCCAGCCACGGGTTGCCTACGTCCGGCACCCGGGACATCAGGTTCCCGGTCCGCGGGTTCCGGATCTTCACCGCGTCCACCCACGGCCGGTGCGGACTATTGCCGTCGAACGTGTCCCACCCCGCGACGGCCCGTTCCTTCAACTCCTCCCGCGACCCGATCACCTCGAACTCGCCGGTCTTCTCGTCCACCCAGATCGGCAGCGCCAGCCCCCAGAATCGCTTCTTCGAGATCATCCAGTCGCCCATGTTGCGGAGCCAGTCCAGCTCCCGGGCCTTGCCGTTGATCGCCTCCGGCAGGAACGTCGCTTGCTCGACGACGCGCATGATCTCGTCCCGCCAGGACATGTCGATGAACCACTCGTCCACCAACCGGAAGAGCAGTTCCGTCTTGCACCGCCAGCAGTGCGGGTAGCTGTGCGGGTACTTCTCGACGGCGAACAGCACGCCCTTCTGTTGGAGGTTGTCGAGGATGGTGTCGGTCGTGGCCGGATCGACGGCAGACCGGGCTTCGAGCGGCCCAAAGCCAGGGACGAAGATGCCCTCCTCGTTGAGCGGCGCGACCGGCGGCAGCTTGTCGCGCTTGCCCAGCTCGAAGTCCTCGGCCCCGCACCCCGGGGCGATGTGGACGATGCCGGTGCCCTCCGTTTCGCCGACCGCCTCCCACGGGATGACGCGGTGGGCCGCCCGCGCCGCGACCGGCTCCGTCCAGCCCTGCTTGAGCGCCACCGCGGCGACCTCCGCCGGGTAGCCACCGGGGTTCGCCTGGGCCGGCAGCTCGTCGAACGGCCCGTCATACTCCCAGCCGACGAGTGACGAGCCCGGCACCTCGCCCTCGATCTCGTAGCCGCCCTTTTCCTTGAATAGTTGTTCGAGCGACTTGAGCTTCGGCACGCCCTCGACCCACTCCTTGCGCTTGAATTCGTCCTCCAGTCGCTTGGCGGTGAACGCGCCCTTGGCGACGTAGTAGAGGTGGTCCTTGTGCCGGACCTTAAGGTACGTCAGGGCCGGATTGACGGCCGCGGCGACGTTCGACGACAGCGTCCAGGGCGTGGTCGTCCAGACGAGCAGGCTTTCACCGGCCCGGCCGCGGAGCGGGAACCGCACGAACACGGCCCGGTGGGCGACCCGCTGGTAGCCCTCGTGCATCTCCATCTGCGACAGGCCGACGCCGCACCGCGGGCACCACGGCATGGCGTCATACCCGCGGTACACCAGTCCGCGGCCGTGGCACTTCTTCAGGAAACTCCAGATTGTGTAGTTGTTCTCCTCCGACATCGTGAAATACGACTTCCGCTCGTCCGGCGGCTTGGCCCAGTCGGCGTCGGTGCGGTCCCAGTCCATCCACATGCCGAGCCGGATCGATTGCTCCGTCTGGATGCGCGCGAACTTGTTCACCCGATCCTTGCAGAGTTGCACGAATTTGGCGATCGAGGCGTCGCGGTCGCCGGGGACGAGACTTTCGATGTCTCGCTTGGACTTCAGGCCGAGTTCCTTCTCGACCTCGACCTCGACCCAGAGGCCCTGGCAGTCGAAGCCGTTCTGATACCGCTCCTCGTGCCCGGTCATGGCGAAGTACCGCTGGTAGGCGTCCTTGTAGGTCCGCCCCCAGGCGTGGTGGACGCCCATCGGGTTGTTGGCGGTGATCGGGCCGTCGAGGAACGACCAGCGGGCCTTGCCGCGGTTCTTGGCGCGGAGCTTGTCGAACGTACCGCGGTCGTCCCAGAACCGCAGCACGGCCCGCTCCTGGGCCGGGAAATCGACCTGCGTTTCGACCTTCTCGAACCGCGGCATAGTCGGCGCCTCTGATTCAATCCAACTCACACGAAGCTATCTTTGAAGCTATCCAGCGGGCTATGGAACATCCTATTGTACCTCCAAGGGTTGACCCATCGTGGAGACGAGGCAACGACGACTCATGGCCGCCGGAATGCCGATCGCCGTCCTGCTCAGCGGTTCCGGGCGGACGCTGCAAAACTTGCTCGACCGCGCCGCCGACGGCCGACTGCCGGCCCGCGTCGTGCTCGTCGTGTCCAACAAGCCGGACGCTTACGGCCTGGAGCGGGCCCGCCGGGCCGGCGTGCCGACGGCGGTCGTGGACAGAAAACCGTTCGCCGACCGCGACGCCTTCAGCGCCGCCGTCTTCGAGCACTGCCGCCGAGCCGGGGCCGACCTCGTCTGCATGGCCGGCTTCCTGCAACTGCTCCGCATCCCCGACGACTTCGCCGGCCGGGTCATGAACATCCACCCCGCCCTGCTGCCCGCCTTCGGCGGCCAGGGTATGTACGGCCACCACGTCCACGAAGCTGTGCTGGAATACGGGGCGAAGCTGTCCGGCTGCACGGTCCACTTCGCCGACAACGTGTACGACCACGGCCCGGTCATCCTTCAGCGGGCCGTCGAGGTCCTTGACGACGACACGCCGGAGACGCTCGCCGACCGCGTGTTCGCGGCCGAGTGCGAGGCGCATCCGGAGGCCATTCGGCTGTTCGCGGAGGGGAAGTTACGCCTGGACGGCCGGCGGGTTCGCGTCGGCTGAGGCGGCCTTGAGCGCTTTTTCACCGATGTCCTTGCGGTAGAACATGCCCGGGAAGCGAATCTTCTCGACGGCGGCGTAAGCGCTCCGGCGGGCGGCGGCCAGGTCGTCCCCGAGTGCGGTCACGGCCAGCACCCGGCCGCCGTCGGTCAGGACGCGGTCGCCCTCGAGTTTCGTACCGGCGTGGAATACCTTCACGTCCGGCAGGGCTGCGGCCGCGGCGAGTCCCGTGATCAGCTTGCCCTTCTGGAACGGGCCGGGGTAGCCGCCGCTGGCCAGCACGACACTGACGGCGGGCCGCGGGTCCCACTCCAGACCGTCGCCGGCGAACTCGGCCAGACGGTCGTCTACGACCGCTTCGAGCAGGCCGAGCAGGTCGGTCCGCAGCCGCATCAACAGCGGCTGCACCTCCGGGTCGCCGAACCGGACGTTGAACTCCAGCACCCGCAGCCCCTGGTTGGTCACCATCAGGCCGGCGTAGAGCAGGCCGCGGAACGGCGTCCGGGCCCGCTTCAGCGCGTGGACCGTCGGCACCAGGACCGACTCCTCCGCTTGTTGCATCAGTTCCGGCGTGCCGAGCGGGGCCGGGCAGTAGGCGCCCATGCCGCCGGTGTTCGGGCCGGTGTCGCCGTCGAACGCGGCCTTGTGGTCCTGCGTCGGCGGCAGCGGCAGGATCGCCCGCCCGCTGACGAGCGCGAGCAGGCTCAGCTCCTGCCCGTCCAGCCGCTTCTCGACGACGACCCGCCGCCCGGCCGCGGGGCCGAACTCCTCGCGGACCATGATCCGCTCGATCGCCTTGTTGGCATCGGCCGCGTCCTTGCAGACGATGACGCCCTTGCCGGCCGCCAGCCCGTCGGCCTTGACGACGACCGGGTACTCCCGCGACCCGACGTAGGTCCGGGCCGGCTCCGGGTGGTCGAAGACGCGGAACTCGGCCGTCGGCACGTCGGCGTGCCGCATGAGTTGCTTGGCGAAGACCTTGCTCCCTTCGAGCCGGGCGGCCGCCTTTGCCGGGCCGAAGACCCGCAGCCCCGCGGCCTGGAAGGCGTCCACGATCCCCTGGGTAAGCGGGTCTTCGGGGCCGACGACGGTCAGGCCGACGTTTTCCTTCCTGGCGAAGCGGATGAGTTTGTCGAACTCGTTCGCCTCGATCGGGACGTTGACGCCGTCACGGGCGGTGCCGGCGTTGCCGGGGGCACAAAACACGCTGCCGGCCCGCGGCGACTGAGCCAGCTTCCAGACCAGAGCGTGCTCCCGGCCGCCCTTGCCGACCACCAGCACGTTGACGCGGTCGTCCATCGCCGTTCCTCCCCCGTCATTGTCGTACCCGCGGTCCGGTCGGCCAACCGGTGGCGCGCGGGTCAATTGATTCCGGCTTGGTCGCGCTACCCCACCTCAGAACCATCTCAAAGTGCCGGAATCAATTCCTGCCTGGGACGAAATCGACTGTTAGACAATGAGTTGCGGCGAAACACCGGTTCCGGAATCAACGGCCCCGAACTGGTGCCGCGGTGGTCGACTTTCGGCCGACGCCATAGTCGCGGCAAGCGGCTTGGACGACGCTGGTACCATGACGGTGTGCAAGGCAGTTCCGCAATCCGCGAAATCACCAGTCCGGCCGATCCCGCTCTGGCCGGCACCCGCCGGCTGTACGAGGCGACCATCGATCGGGCGACCCGCATCCCGTGGGATTGGATGGCCGGC
>DASXAN010001053.1:0-1796 GCA_036406755.1 Gemmataceae bacterium | reverse complement strand
CCTGGGTGGCCCATCTCGCCCGGCTGGACCTCACCCCGGCCGACCGCGATCGAATGGCCCGCCAACTCTCCGCCATCCTCGACTACTTCGACCAGCTCCGGCAGGTGGACACCGCCGGCGTCGAGCCGCTGTCCCACCCGCTGAAGGTCCACAACGTCTTCCGCCCGGACGAGCCGCGGCCGTCGCTGGCCGTGGACGACGCCCTCGCCAACGCCCCCGACCGCCGGGGCGACTTCTTCGGCGTCCCCGCCGTTCTCGACTGACATGACCGTCCCGACCGACCGCACCGCCACCGAACTGCTCGCCGCCCAGGCCGGGGGCGAATCGGCCGAGGCCGTCACCCGCTCCTACTTGGACGCCATCAAAGGCCGCGACGGCCGGGTAAGGGCGTTCCTGCACGTCGATGAAGCCGCGGCGCTGGAGCAGGCGCGAGCGGTCGATGCCAAGCGCAAGGCCGGGAAGCCGCTCGGGCCGCTCGCCGGCGTGCCGGTCGCCGTCAAGGACGTGCTCTGCACCCGCGGCGTCGCCACCACGTGCGGCTCGAAGATCCTGCGGAACTTCACGCCGCCCTACGACGCCCACGTCGTCACGGCCCTGAAGAACGCCGACGCGGTACTCATCGGCAAGACGAATCTGGACGAGTTCGCCATGGGCTCGTCCACCGAGAACAGCGCCTTCCACGTCACCCGCAACCCGTGGGACCCGGACCGCGTCCCCGGCGGGTCGTCCGGCGGGTCGGCGGCAGCCGTCGCCGGGGGAATGGCCCCGCTCGCACTCGGCACCGACACCGGCGGGTCGGTCCGCCAGCCGGCCGGCCTGTGCGGCGTCGTCGGACTCAAACCCACTTACGGCCGGGTGTCCCGGTTCGGCCTGGTGGCGTTCGCCAGCTCGCTCGACCAGGTCGGCCCGTTCGCCCACGACGTGACCGACGCGGCCCGCCTCCTGGAGGTGATCGCCGGCCACGACCCGCGGGACTCGACCAGCGTGGACACGCCGGTGCCGCCGTACCTGGAACACCTCGACCAGCCGGTGAATCCGCTGACGATCGGCGTGCCGCGCGAGTACTTCGGCGAGGGGTTGGACCCCGAAGTCGAGCGGGCGGTGCGGGCGGCGCTCAAGGTGTATGAAGGGCTGGGGGCGACGGTGAAGGACGTGTCGCTGCCGCACAGCCGGTACGCGGTGGCGACGTACTACCTGGTGGCCACGGCCGAGGCGTCGAGCAACCTCGCCCGGTACGACGGCGTCCACTACGGCCACCGGACGGAGAAGTGGAACCCGGAGACGGAGCGGGAGTACGGCCGGCTGGTGGCCATGTACCAGGCGACGCGGGCCGAGGGATTTGGGCCGGAGGTGCAGCGGCGGGTCATGCTCGGCACCTACGCCCTGTCCAGCGGCTACTACGACGCCTACTACCTCAAGGCGCTGAAGGTTCGCCGGCTCATCAAGGATGACTTCGACAAGGCTTTCGCCGGGTGCGACGTCATCGCCGGGCCGACGTCGCCGACGGCGGCGTGGAAGGTCGGCGAAAAGGCCGACGACCCGCTGGCCATGTACCTGTCGGACATCTACACGATCGCGGCGAACCTGGCCGGCATCGCGGGGGTGAGCGTGCCGTGCGGGTTCACGGCGGCCGGACTGCCGATCGGGCTGCAACTGCTGGCGGCCCCGTTCGCGGAGCCGAAGCTGCTCCGCGCCGCCCGCATGTACGAGCGCGAAACCGACTGGCATACGCGAAGGCCGAAGGTCGGTTAGCCGCGACGCGGAGGCTTTGCGGAGCGGAGCGGGGGAAGCGCTCC
>DASXAN010001052.1:0-1654 GCA_036406755.1 Gemmataceae bacterium | reverse complement strand
TCGTTCTTCACTGCCTGCCGCCTGCTGCCTGCTGCCTGCTATCCGTGGCGGTATCGTTTCTGTGGCACTGTCCCTACCCTTACGGGCGGTGGGCGTTACCCACCACCGCGCCCTGTGGAGCCCGGACTTTCCTCCCCCGGCCGGCCGGCGGTTGCCCGTCGGCGGACCGGCGGCGGCCGCCCGGCCGGCCTGCGGCAGCCTTGATTATACCGCGCCCGTTTCGCTTGCGTTTCGCGGCCGGTCTGTGCCCGCGAAACGCAAGCGGTAAGATGCGCACATGGCCACCGTCGTCCTGACCGCCGCCGACCCGCCGCCGCCGAGTGTCCGCGGCGGGGCCGTCGCCGTCGGCAACTTCGACGGCGTCCACTGTGGCCACGCCGCCCTGGTCGCCGAGCTGCGGGCCCAGGCCGACCGCGTCGCCGGCCCTGCCGTCGCCGTCACCTTCGACCCGCACCCGATCGCCCTGCTCGCCCCGGACAAGCTGCAGCCGCCGCTCACCACGTTGGCCGACCGTGCCGAGTTGCTCCACGCTGCCGGGGCCGACCACGTCGTCATCCTGCGGACCACGCCCGAACTGCTCCGCCTGACGCCCGGCGAGTTCCTCGACATCGTCCTGGGCGAACAGTTGGCGGTGAAGGCCGTGGTGGAGGGGTTCAACTTCCGCTTCGGCCGCGGCCGGGCCGGCGATCTGGCCCTCCTGGGGGAATGGTGCCGGCGGCACGGCGTCGGGTTCGCGGTCGTCGGCCGGCAGTCGGTCGATTGCGCCGTCGTGTCCAGCAGCCGGGTGCGGACGGCCCTGGAGGCCGGCGACGTGGCGGCCGCGGCCGGGCTCTTGGGCCGGCCGTACCGGCTGCGGGGCGTCGTCGGCGCTGGGGCGAAGCGCGGCCGGACGATCGGCTTCCCGACGGCCAACCTGACCCAGCCGGCGACGCTGGTTCCCGGAGACGGGGTGTACGCCGTGCGGGCGGTGGTGGATGATGGGGGTGTGTGGCCGGGGGCGGCGAACGTCGGCCCGAACCCGACGTTCGGCGAGCAGGCCCGCAAGGTGGAGGTCCACCTGATCGGCTACGACGGCGACCTGTACGGCCGGCCGCTGGCGGTGGACTTCGTCGCCCGGCTGCGGGACACCCGTCCGTTCGCGGGGCCGGACGAGCTGGTCGCCCAGCTGCGGGCGGACGTCGCGGCGGCAAGACGGCTCCTGTAGAGTGGGTCGAGGGAGCGGAGCGACCGAGGCCCACCGCCGCGGAGATGACCATCCGAGCCCGAGCGCTAGCGAGGGGGTATTCAAACCGTCCTCGCTGGCGCTCGGGCTCGGACCGGAAGAGGCGGTCCCTGCCAGAATGGCGGGCAAGATGACCAAGGTGACCAAGAAGACCGTTTTCGGGCATTCGCCCAAAACGGTCTTCTTGACCAGAATTTGCGCCCGGCAGAAATCTGCGGTCGGATCGGTGGGCCTCGGTCGCTCCGCTCCCTCGACCCACCCTACGGGAACCAATCCCATGACCCCCCACGAGCTGAAAGACCGCGTCGCCCAGGTGCTGGCCGAGGAGGTCGGCCCCGCCCTGGACCTGGACGGCGGCGCCATCGAGGTCGTCGGCGTGGAGGGCGGCGTCGTCCAGGTGCGGCTGACCGGGGCCTGCGCCGGCTGCCCGAG
>DASXAN010001051.1:0-5550 GCA_036406755.1 Gemmataceae bacterium | reverse complement strand
GGGGCCTGATGCTCGTCGCCGACGAGGGCGTCCTGGTCCTCTACGATAACCACCCGCCGGCCGGCTCCATGCGGCTGCGGGAGCGGGTGGTGGCCCGGTTCGAGGCGCTGCTGGCGGGCGCCGGCATCGGCGTGCTAGCGGCCGCCACGTACCCGCAGCACGGCCCGGACGACGGCCGGACCCTGGCCGTGGTGCTCGACGCCGGCGAGGCCGACCAGGCGGCCGTCGTGGACACCTGGGACCGCGCCTGCCGCGAGACGCCGCCGCACGCCGACGATGACGCCTGATCTCACTGCCGTCCCGCACTCGCCCGCAGTGACCCGGGCGGTACGCAGCTTGCTCCCACGACTCATGCCCGTCAGGGGAGGTGGAGCATGGCCGGCCGGAAGGTGTTGAGCGTCGGGCAGTGTGGCGCGGACCACCCGGCGATCGCCCGGCTCGTGCGGCGGTTCGGGGCGGACGTGGTGCCGGCGGATTCGGCCGAGGAGGCGGTGGCCGAACTCCGCGGCTCGGCGTACGACCTGGTCCTGGTCAACCGCATCCTCGATCGCGGCGGGTCGGGCCTGGACCTGATCGCCCGGCTAAAGACGGACGCCGAGCTCGCCCGCGTGCCGGTGATGCTGGTCAGCGACTACCCGTCCGCCCAGGCGCAAGCGGTGGCGCTGGGGGCGGTGCCGGGCTTCGGCAAGGCGGCGCTGAGCTCCCCCGAAACGGCCCGCCGGTTGGCCGCGGCGCTGGGCGACGCCGTCACGTCGTGATAGGGGTCGTAGGACGTGCAGGGGAGAGTGCCGAGGACAGGACTTGAACCTGCACGGGGTTGCCCCCACTAGCTCCTGAGGCTAGCGCGTCTGCCAATTCCGCCACCTCGGCGTGGACGACCGGCGTCATCTTAGGATCGACTGTCGTCGGGCGTCAAGGGTTTGCCGCCGCCCGGCTGTGCAGTTCGGCCGAGTCAACCCGCGCGGCGCTCTATAACAGACCCGGCACGATCATGAACCGCCAGTCGCACAAGGGGGACAGCCGTGTCGAGCGTCAGAGCAAGTATCGCCGTGGTGGCCGTCGCAGTCTGGGTGACTGCCGGCTGTTCGGGCCGGCCCAAGGTGGACAAAGGCCGCGTCGATGCGGTCGCCCAGGAAAAAGTGGACATCATGAAACGGATGGCGGACGAACTGGATAAGGACCCCAGCGGCCGCAACATCCCGGGCCTGGTCGAGGAGTTCATGATGACCCCGCTCGACCCGAAGGAGTACCCGGCCCAGGCGGAGGAGATCGTCAAGATCTATAACGCGCGGGTGAAGGACCGGGTCAAAGGGGACGCCGCGACGCAACTCCAGGGGGCGATCAAGACCCTCCAGTCGGCCGGGGCCAAAAGCCCGTAGGGCAGTCCTTTCCGGTGCATCAACGGCGGCGGGGGGCGGTCGAAGTCGCCCCCCGCCGCTTGGTGTTCCTGCCCCGTGGCATCACGGCGGGCTGGCCGTCATGCCGTCGCCCCGCGAGCCGAGGTAGGCCCACACGACCGGGTCGATCGAGTTAGTGATGAACCGGATGGACCCGTCCGAGAAGCCGCTGTTCACGCCGCCGGAGTGGTAGCTTCGGGCCGGCGACACACCGCCGTTGAGGTTCGTGCAGTCGCTGGTGTTCGGGTTCGGCGGGAGCAGGTGGTTATAGTATGCCGTGAAGTGGAAACCGCGGTAATACTGGTTGCCCACGTAGCGGAACAACGACCCACTGTCCGGGCACGTGTAGCCCAGCGGGGGGGCGCCCGAACCGACCGGGATCAGCGTGGGCGGATAGACCAGCGGATTCGGCATGGCGGCGTCGTTGATCATGTCCCACGGAACCGTACGCGTCGTGCCGTTGGCCTCGTCGTTGCCGCGGCGCAGCCCGCGCTTGATCTCCGAGAACATCGCCGTGTTACTCGTCCCGTCGGTGATGTCCTGAATCTTGACGCTTCGGGGCTTGTTGCCCAGCTGGTTCCATTGGGTGCTGGAGAACTCCACGAAGAAGACGCCGCTCGTCTTCGGGTCCTGAACGGTCGGGTTGTTCTGGCGGCCGATGTTGGCGAAGTAGTTCGTCCGGCCGTACGGCTGTGTGCCGACGCCCTGATTCCAGTAGCCGTCGGAGGGGTCGGCCGGACACAGATAGATGGACACGTCCTGCTGACGTGCGGCCTCGTTGATCGCGTTCCCGTTGACGTCGTAGGAGAAGTTGAACTGGTTGTACTTGTTGGCCTGCTCGACGTACGGCAGGATCAGGGCCAGGGGGGACGGCCGCTGCACGAGCGTTGGGTAGTCGTTTTCCCCGAACTTACCCGCCCCCGGAGGGAAGGTACCGTTGGACGACTCGTAGTTGTGGGCGGCTAGAACAATCTGCTTGAGGTTGTTCTGGCACTTGACCCGTGCGGCCGCCTCGCGCACTTTCTGCACGGCCGGCAGGAGCAGCCCGATCAAGATAGCGATGATGGCAATGACGACGAGGAGTTCAATGAGGGTGAACCCGACCCGACGACACCTTCTCATGACCCAACCCTTTCCGTTTCTAAAGGACCGGCAGGCGTCCAGGGCCGACCGGCGGTGCCCCAAGGGAAGACGAGAACGGCAGTTGGAAGATCCCCAATATGGCGATTATAGTATAGGTCGAACATGAACGGCCAGTGAATTCGCTCAGCGAAACCCTGGCCTGTCCATTCCCGGACGAATCTACGGTTCAGGGTCGCATCAACCGTGCCAGCGGTGCCCGTTCCGATCCGCGTTTTCGAGCGATGGCCGCCCTATCTGGCTATCAGCACGTCGCTTCGGGAAACCGCCACAGCCGTTTGCGCGATGGGGATCGGGCGGTGGTTCACTCACGAGAGTTGGCCGTGTCGACCGGCGGACCGGGCCGGTCGCCAGAGCTGAATTACGAAAACGTGAAAGCCGCTTCTCCGGGCGGGCAAGGAACGACGGGTAAAACCGCCCGCCGGCCCGAACCACGGTTCGGGCCGGCGGGCGGTTACGAGTCAGTTAGGTAGGAACTACCGACCGCCAGGTCCACGGCCACCGCCGGGTCCACCACCGCCGCCCGGCCGGTTGCCGCCGCCCGGACCGGACCGGCCGCCCGGCCGCTCCGGGCCACCCGGGCCCGGGGTGCCGCCCGGCGGGGTCTGGTTGCCCAGCTCGCGCTCCAGCCCCAGCTCGGCCGCCGGGATCGGCAGCCCCTTGACGAACGACACCCAGTCCTTCGCCAGCTGCTCGAACTTGGCCGGGTCGATCCCGTCCTGCGTGGCGTTGGCCACGTCGAACGCCCGGGCGAAGCAGGCCAGCAGCGTCTTGTCGTCCATCTCCAGATCCCGCGGCAGCGCCGATAGCTCCGCGTAGTACTTGAGCATCCCGTCAGTGCGGGCCCGCAGCAGGTAGTACGCGGCGGCCCAGGCGAACGTCCGCGCCTTGTACAGGGCCTTGCGGTCGGCGAAGCTGATGACCTGGTTGAACTGCCGGTCGGTGACTACCGCCTTGAGCAACTCGGACGGGTTGTACGTCGTCGGCTGCTCCTCCATTTGCTTGATCTCTTCCTTGAACGGCCGCAGGTACGCCCAGCTCGGGGAGGCGACGCCGGGGAAGATGGCGATGGCCGAGGCGACCGGGGCGCCGGGGAACGGCCCCTTGGGCGTCTCGAACACGGCCGCCGACCCGAACTCCGCCCACTGCGGCACGACCACCGTCCGCGGCAGCAGCCCGGCGCCGACCAGCAGCTGCCGCGTGCCCTCGTGGGTGACGGCGGCCCGCTCGGCCTCCTCCTCGAGCGCCTTCTCCAGCAATGCCAGGGTCATCATGCGGGCGAACTCGGCCGGCGGCGTCTGGCTCACGTGCCGCTTGGCCGTCCCGTCCAGCAGCTTGGCCCACTCGTAGGTGCCCTGCTTGCGGATCGGGTCCACCTGCCGCTCGAACACCTGGAACGGGGCGTCCAGCCGCTGGCTGGAGAAGACGCAGATGTGGTCGCGGTGGGCGTAGAACCCGTCGCTGACCAGCGGGGCGTCCTCGACCTCGGCCCGCTGCTTGCGGAACTCCTCGGGGGTGTCGAGCATGACGGCCACCAGTTTGTCGCCGGGCACGGGCAGGACCCGGCCGTTGGCGGCGAACCAGTAGTAGAAGGCCCGCATGTGGTTTTCCAACGCGGCCAGCCGGCTCTGGACCTCCGGCGGGTTGGCCGTCGCGGAGGTGTAGATGACGGCGTAGTGCTTGCTCGTCTCCATGCGGGCGCTGAGGCGGCTCCGCCAGAAGTTGGCCCGGGCCTCGCCCTCGCTGGGTTTCTCGAGTGCGGCCTTGACCTCGGCGTAGGCCTTGACGGCGTCCCGGAAGTCCTGCGGGCCGGAGTTGTTCTGGTCCTCCTTCTGGGAAACCATGGCGTCCATCACGCCGGCGAACTCGTCGTACAGGCCGTGGGCCAGCGCCCACCGGGCCAGCTCCAGCACGCGGTCCCGGCCGCCCTTGTAGGCGGCCTCCTTGCGGGCCAGGAAGGTTTCGTGCAGGGTGCGGCTGAATCCGAAGTTGCGGGCGATGACGGTGGCGTTGTCGTTGAACAGGCGGGTGCTGCCGTTGGTGCCGCTCCACTTGTGGTGGATGTAGCTGGGCGGGGTGCCAGCCTTGTGCTTGAACTCGACGACGCCCTGGACGAACAGGGCGGCGGTGTCGATGTCGCTGATCTGCCCGCCGCCGAGGGAGGGGATGCCGGCGTCGTCGCCGCCGCCGGGGGGCGTGGGCGGCCCGCCGGGGCGGCCCGGCCCGCCGGGCCCGCGGGGCCCGCCGGGGGGTGGACCGCCGGGGCCGCGGGGGCCGCCCGGCCCGGCGGGGTTCTGCGGGTTGTTGGGGTTGTTCGGGTCCCCACTCTTGCCGCCGAGGATGTTGCGGATGAGGACGTAATCGGCGTAGGAGAACGAGGCGGTCCCGCCGACGAGGATGGCGACCGCGATGAGCCACCGTTTCATGCCGAGGACCTCCGGGACGTGTGGGACGTGGGTGATGTGGGACCGGGACGGCGTGGAGTCATTGTCTCCGGCGGCGCGGCCGCAGGCAACAGCTTTTTCGCCGGAGTTGGTGCGGCGGCGCTGATCCGCGGCAGGCGGTGGCGGACCGGCGAGGGCGAGCGGCGGGTCGCGGCGGCGAATAACATCCTTTTCTGGGGGGACATTGTGGGACATTCTGGGACATTTCAGATCGGGCGCTGACCCAGGGCCGGGTAACATCTTTTCCTGGTGCGACAGCACGCGACATTTGGCGACACGGGCCGCCGGTGGACGGCGGCGGTTCCGTCGGACTTCGGTTCGGATGACGGGAACGCGGGCCATGACGGCGCACTCCGGCCGCAACCGGCCTCCCCGACCGGGGAGACGGGCTGAATCAAGTATAGTGTATAAATTTACAGATAGAAAGAGCGTGGCCCGGTATTGCCGCCCCGGCACCCGGGTGGCCCGGCGTCCGGGTGGCCGGGGCTGAGTCTGCGAAGCCCCGGTTAGCACTCGCCCCGGGGCTTCGCAGACTCAGCCCCGGCCACCCGTGGTCGTCCGAGCCCGTT
>DASXAN010001050.1:0-12932 GCA_036406755.1 Gemmataceae bacterium | reverse complement strand
AGGCCGATGGTGCCGACGAGCCCGTCGGCGAAGCGGATGGTGTCGGCCCCGGCCTGGGCGTTGGCGTCGAGGACGGCCTGGCGCAGCGAGCCGGCGCCGGTGTCGGCCACGTTCAGGACGGTGAAGGTGGCGGGGACCGTGCGGTCCTCCAGCGGTACGAGCCGCGGGCGGAACCCGGCCCGGCGGCCGGCTGCACGTGCCCGGGGGAGCGTGGGACCGGACCGCAGGCTGGCCAGGATCGAACGGAATGACATGGTCGTCTCCTTCGCGGAAATGGTCTGCGTAGGTTGACGACGGCCCCCGCGGCGCGCAGACCGGGCGCCGGGGCGGTGCCGGGCCGGTGGGGGGCTTGCTTGGCGGTAAGGACCCCACCGGCCGCTCTCACGCGCTGGTCAGACCGCTGGTCTGATCGCACCAGACATCCCGCCGATGTCGTTGGTCAAGCTGGTCGCCCTGCTGACGGATGCGAAACCTTCCGCGAATTGCCAGGCCCGAGATCCCGGCCGTTAACAGCAGTAGTGACGACGGCTCCGGAACTGGCGTCCACTGCACGATGTGGTAGGCATCGCTGCCGGCCGCGACGCCGAAGATGTTGCCTTGCCGGTCGATGGATACGGCGTTTGACGATAGAAACCCGAAGCCGGATGGCAGCAACAGGTGCAGGTCCACGGCCGAGGCCGCCGTGCCGCTCCACAGCAGCGCGTGGACAGCATCCCCCGTGGCCGGCCCACGGCCGTTGCCAACTTGATTGACGCCATTGGTCCCCGCCGCCAAAGAGTCGCTGAACCCGTTCGGATGGAGGTTGACCGCCGAGGCCGCACTGCCGGTCCACAACATGGCGCGATAATCCTGGCTAGGCGCGAGCTTGCCGTAACCGACTTGCTGTGTGCCGCCGACGCCAAAACACTCCGAAATGACGAACCCGGCGGGGTGTAGATCGATCGCCGATCCGGGTGTGCCACTCCAGAGGAATGCGTGCCCCTGATTGCCGGTCGCCGGCCCCGAGCCGCTGCCCCCTTGTTGGCTCCCCGAAAGACTCATTAGGTAGGCATCGTCGATGCCGGGCGGATTCAGGACGACTGGCGAAGCTGACGTTCCTGTCCACAGCAGCGCCTGCGTCCCCCCTCCGGGGCCAGATCCAGAACCGACGTGGTGCGTACCGTCGGTGGCGAACGCTTGGGACCAGGTGTAGCCGGGCGGGTGCAGTTCGATCGCGGATGCGGCCGTTCCATTCCACAGAATGGCCCGCTCCTGACCCGAGGCGGTATGCCCCCCGTGGCCGACCTGCACTGACCCCGAAATGCCGAGCGCCCGCGACCAGTCGAACCCGGCGGGGTGGAGGTTCACGGCGGCGCCGCTCGGGGGCGACCAGAGGTGTGCGAAATCATTCTCGTCATAGCCGACGGTCTGGCCGTTGGGGGAAATGCTCGCCACACTGCCGATGTACCCACCGCCGGAAAGCGGGTACAGTTCGCGGCCCACATAAGTCACCTGGGCGTTCGCAGAGTTCGCGGCCGGGATTCCGAGGGCGGCAATCAAGAGAACCGCAGGGACCACGGGTCGCACTTTCAGGAAGCTCATCGATCGACTCCTCGATTCGTGGGTTCGCAGAACGAGGCGGCGGTCGGGGCCGGGCCTACGCTCCACAGACCGCCCATTTTTTTCCGTCAAAGTCGGCCGTGAACGCGAGGTCGCTTGGCGGTAAGGGCCCCACCGGCCGCTTCTTCGTTGATTCCAGAGGACGGCTTTGAAAAACCTTCTACTTTTTCTCTTTCAACTCCAACAGGTCTGCGGCCTCCGCCCGGAAGCGGCGAAGATCCTCGTCCTTCGGCTGGTGCTTATCCATCCACTCCGCCGCCCGGTGGTACACCGCGCGGGCCTTATCCTTCTCGCCGAGCTTCCAGTGGGCCATCGCCAGAAAAAACTCGCCGGAGGCGTAGGGGCCTTTACTCAGCTCCGTTGATTTCTCAAAAGCGGCGACCGCCTCCTTCCAACGGTCCGCGCTGTAGAGAGCAACTCCGAGCGTGCTGTGGTGGTCGCCATTCTGGGGGTTCGTGTCGACGGCCTCCTGGGCCAGGCTCACCGCACGGCTCGGGTCGCGACGCGTCGGCACTGGGTCGGTGGCCAGGGCCCAGGCCAGGGAGCCCAGTGCGATGCCCAAGTTGCGTTTTCCCACGGGGTTGTTCGGGTCGAGATCGATGGCCTTGTGGAGGGTGTCGATGGCCTCGTCCCATTTCTTCTGCTGGCTCAGGACGAGGCCGAGATTGCGGTAGGCGGGGGCGAATGTCGGATCGAGCTTGATGGTCTTGCGAAATTCGGCGACGGCCTCATCCAGTTTCCCCTGATCCTTCCCCGACTCCTGGATCCATTGGCCGTGCAGGGCGGCACCGAGATTGCCGTGGGACCAAGCGAAGTTCGGGGCGATTTCGATCGCCTTACGACTGGCGACGATGGCCTCATTGAACTTCCGCTGGCTAATAAGGACGGCGGCTAGGCCGGTGTAAGCAAGGACATTATTCCCTTCGAGTTCGATCGCCTTCTCGCAGGCGGCGATGGCCTCCGGAAACTTCCGCTGGGCATGCAGTGAGTGGCCGAGGTTTGTGTAAGCCGCGCTGCTGGTCGGCCGGATCGCCAGGGCAACCCGGTACCAGATCGCGGCTTCTGCTGGGTCGGTGTCCCGAAGGGCGGCGCCCAGTTCGAAAGCCAGCCAGAAGTCGGTCGGGTGCTCGGCCTGGGCCCGGCGCAGCCACGCGACCTGGAGCGGACGCTCTTTCATCAGCAAGTACCCGACCAGGAGCGCGACCTGGGGCGACACTCCGACCGCGGGCGCTTCGGTCAAGATTCGGGCCAGCGCCTCCCGGTCGTCCCAGACATCGACCCGTCGCAGCCGATCCCCCCAGGCCGCATCCGGCGCCGCTCGCCGCGCCAGCGCCACCAATTGCTCGGCCAGGTCTTTCCGCTTCGTCACGTAAGCCACCCACGCCCAGTCGTCGAGTGCGGCGACCAACCGCTCCTTGATCGGCGAGGCGGCCAGACCGGCGGCCGTGGCCTCCGGATTCCGGTTCAGCACGCCAAGATCCGCAAGAGCCCGGGAATACTCACCCGCCGCCTTCCGGTAATCGAATTCGGCCCGAATCCAGTTTGCCCGGTCCGACCGAAGTTTCTCCAGACGCACTGCCAGGCGGTAATCGGCCTCATCACCGGCGGATTGCTCCTCCAGCCGAGCCAAAGCCTGGAGTACCGCAGGATCGAGCTCTCCGCCGACGCCGGCCTTCAACTGCCGAGCCTGCGTCAGTTCTGCTTGCACCGTCCTGAGGAACAGCTCCCAGCGGGCCGGCTGGTTGAGCAACTCCTGCACACCGCCTTTTTTCTTGAGCGCGGCGTGCAGCTCGGCGCGGCTGCTGCCGGCCCGCTTCAGCGCCTGGCGAATCCCTTCTTCGGTCAGAGCGAGCCTGCGGGCGGCATCCTGCGCCGCCTGTTGTTCGCGCGCTTCCCGGTCGCGCAGGGCCCAGCCGGTGCCGCTGCCCAAGACGACCAGGAAGAACAGCACCAACGCGGCGACCGCTAGCCCAACTTTGTTCCGCCGTGCGAACTTGCGGAACCGATACCCCACCGACGGCGGGCACGCCTGCACCGGCTCATCCGCGAGATAGCGCTGCACGTCGGCGGCGAACCCATTGGCCGTCTCGTATCGCCGGCTGCGGTCCTTCTCCAGCGCCTTCATCACGATCCAGTCCAGCTCGCCCTTGACCAGCCTGGTCAGTTTCCGCGGCTCGGTGCCGCGGTTGGCGGATAACGTCGGTAGCGCGTCCGAGGAACTCAACTTCGTGCTCGGCCTCGACGGCTCCCGCTCGCGGATCACGCGGAGCATTTCCAGCAGGCCGGCCGTCGCCAGCTCCTTGCGGGTGAACGGCGGGCTGCCGGTCAGGAGCTCGTACAACAGGACGCCCAGCGAGTAGACGTCGCTGCGGGTGTCGACGTCGAGCTGGTTGATCTCTGCCTGCTCCGGCGACATGTACTCGAGCGTCCCGACGATGTTGCCGAACCCCGTAACCAGCGTCTTCTCGGTGAGCAGCTGTCCGGCCGCCTTGGCGACGCCGAAGTCGATGACCTTCGGCACCGGTCGCCCGTCGTAGAGGGCGACCAGCACGTTGGACGGCTTCAGGTCGCGGTGGATGACCCCCTTCTGGTGGGCGTGCTGGACGGCCTGGCAGATGGGGAGGAACAGCTCCAGCCGCTGCCGGGGCGTCAGGCGGTGCTCGTCGCAGTACCGGGTGATGGGCACGCCCTTGACCAGGTCCATGACGAAGTACGGCCGGCCGGCGCCGGTCGTGCCGCCGTCGAGCACCCGGGCGATGTTCGGGTGGTCCATCAGGGCCAGGGCCTGCCGCTCGGCCTCGAACCGGGCGATCACCTGCCTCGAGTCCAGGCCCGGCTTGATGAGCTTCAGCGCGACCAGCCGCTTGACCGGCTCGGTCTGCTGGGCCATCCACACCGCCCCCATGCCGCCCTCGCCGATCGGCTCGACGAGCTTGTACGGGCCGACCACCGTGCCGGCGGCCTCGGCGGCCGGCGGCAGGTCAACGGTCCGCTCGATGTCCTTTTCCGCACCCTCCAGAAACCCGCCCGCCCGCGCGCTGACGGCGAGTAAAGACTCGACCTCCGCCCGGAGGGCCACGTCGCCGCCGCAAGCGACGTCCAGGTACGCGGCCCGCTCCGGCCCCGGCGGGCGCTCGAGCGCCGCTGTAAAGAGCGTCATCAGGTGTGGGAAAGCGTCGGCCATGTTGCACCGGGTAAAGGCCCGCCTCCAGTGCCCCGTCGGGGGTGGCGGCACGTCACGATTTCCAGTTTTTTTGGACCGGTCAGTCCCCGCCGAGGGCCCTGAGGAGCCAAGCCTGGGCGAACCGCCAGTCGCGATCGGCCGTCGACGGGGAGATTCCGAGCGCCGCGGAGGCCTGTTCGTGGGTCAGCCCGGCGAAGAAGCGGAGGTCCACCAATTCGGCGCAGCGGGGGTAAGCGGCCGCAAGCCGTGCGAGCGCGTCGTCGAGGTCGAGCAGGTCGTCCGGCGGTACTGCGAGGGGGTCGGACAGGTCGGCCAAATCGACGCGCCGCCGACCGCCACCCCGCTTGAGGCGTCCCTTGTCGCGGGCGCGGTTGACGAGGATGCGGCGCATGGCCCGGGCGGCCGCGGCGAAGAAGTGCCCCCGACCGGTCCAGTCCTGCGGGTGTTCCCCGCCGACGAGCCGCAGGTACGCCTCGTGGACCAAGGCCGTGGCGGTCAGCGTCTGGCCCGGCTTCTCCTCGGCCATCCGCGCGGCGGCGAGCTTGCGCAGCTCGTCGTAGACGAGCGGCAGCAGTTCGGCGGCGGCGTTCGGGTCGCCGGCTTCAATGGCGGACAGGAATCTGGTGACGTCTGGCATACCGCCGAGGATAGCGGAACCGCCGCCCGCCGCTACCGATTTCCCAAAATCCTGGGCGGCGGCCGGCGGGACTTGCCTGATCGAAGGGGACCCCGCCGGCCGCTTTGCCACGTCCGCGCGATCAGTCGTCGTTCAGGATCGTGCCGAGGCCGCGGCTCTTGGAGAGCACCGAGTTGCTGCCGTTGCCGAACAGGTCCAGGTAGAACGCCTCGTTGGACTCCCGCTTGTTATCGCCCTTGACCTCGATGGTGATGGTCTTCGCCGTCTGACCGGGGGCGAACGTCAGCGTGCCGGCCTTGGCGGTGTAGTCGCCGTTGCTCGTCGTGGCCGTGCCGTTCGCGGTCCGGAACGACACGGTCACGGCCTGGTCGTAGGCGGCCGAGAGCGTGACCGTGAAGACGAACGAAGTCTTGCCGTTCCTGCCCTCGAGCTTGGTCACGTCGCCGATGCTGACGCGCGGCTCGTCGTCGAGGATGGTGCCAGCCCCCTGGCCGTCGGTGATAATCGCGTTGGTCGGGCTGCTCAGGTTGACGACGAACGTCTCGTTCGCCTCCCCGAGGCGGTCGCCGAGGACGGGAACGGTGATGGTCTTGGTCGTCTCGCCGGGGGCGAACGTCAGGGTGCCGGAGGCGGCCTGGTAGTCGCCGCCGGCCGTGGCGGTGCCGTTGCCGGTCGCGTAGGCGACGGTGACCGGCTGGGTGCTCGGGGCGGACAGGGTGACGGTGAAGGTGGCCGTGCGGGTCCCGGTGTTGCCTTCCGTCACCGCGGGTGCGTCCGTAACACTGATCGAAGGGGTCCCCGCAGGAACAGGCGTGAGCAAGTAGGCGCCTACGTAACCGCCGTAGTCTGCCAAAGTGTTCACCACGATAGCCCCGCGGTCATTGATTGCGGCTGCCCCGGCGGACTGGTAGTTGCTGAACCCGTTGTCACTGAGACCCGAACCGGGCAGCAGCTGCCCCAAGAGGTCCACCATGCCGTCCGTGGCGTCCCAGAGGAACGGCCGGTCGTGAGTGGTAAAGGCATCGCTTTCGGGTGTCGCCACCCAGCCCGAGCCGACCACCTGACCGGAGTTGTTGATGTCGGCGGCGTAGCTGTCGATGCCGTTTGGCACCGCGCCCAGGTCGGTGAAACCGCCGGTGCTCGCATCCCAAACAATGGCGCGGCGAACGGTGCCCCAGATGGGATCGTAAACGTCATACCCGCCCCCTGCCACCTGGCCCGTGTCGTTGAGGGCTTCCGCGTCCCCGCCCCCACTCAGGGCGGTCATGCCGTGGACGGGATCCCAGAAGATGGCGCCTTCAGCACTCCAACCTGCCACCTGGCCGCTCTCATTGATGGCATAACCGATAAAGGGCACCTCGGTCATGCCGTTGGTCGCGTCCCAGAGGAAGCCACCGCTCGCGGTTTGGCCAACCACCTGGCCGGCGTTGTTGATGTCATACGCGTAGGAGTAGCTGCTATCCAACGTTCCCAGATCGATCATGAGATCATTGCGCCCGTCGAGGTTGCCGTCCCGGAACCACACGCCCCCTTGCGGATTGACGAGAAAGGCGTGATAGCCGGTTCCCGGAACGTACGAGTAACCGACGACCTGGCCCAGGTCGTTGATCGCGCTGGGAAAAGTGGCGCTTCCGGCCAGGGCGCCCAGGTCGATCGCCGTGCCGTGGTCCCAAAGGAGCGCGTGTGTGACGCCGTTGGTATCAGCGGTGCCGACCACCTGGCCGACTTCGTTGAGATCGCTGGCGAAAAGGTTACCCAGGGGTGTAACGGCATACAGCGCCGGCACGCAGCGGTCTTCCAGGACTTCCAGGCTTGGCCGATGCTTGGCTCGAAGCGAATGCCGGTGATGGCGTTGGCCCTGGCGCGGCACTCGATCGGATTGCAGGCGTTGCAGCCAACTTGTGAATGACATGGTCGGTTCTCCCGTTCGAGGTTGGTCTGCGATACCACGAAGAAACATCGGTCCCGGCGCGCAGACCGGGCGCCGGGGCGGTGCCGGGCCGGTGGGGGGCTTGCGGACGGCACGATGCCGTCGCTGGCGGTGAGGACCCCACCGGCCGCTGGAAGACGTTGCATTGGCGGGCTTCACCGCCTGGTTAGATGAAACTCAAGACCCCGAACACGTCGTCATCGCTGGTGGACGCCTCGTTATCGCCGACGTCCGTCGGCAGGTCCACGGACACGGTTCCGCCGGGGACGATGTAGATGCCGCCGCCCACGCCTTGCCCGTCACTGCCGCCGACGCCAGCGGCACCGCCGTCGGCCCGGTTGTTGGCGATCGTGCTCCTGCGGACGGTCAGGGTCGAGGGGGTGCCGGTCGAGGGGTTCGGGGTCCCGTTCCAGATGCCGCCGCCCTGACCGTTGCCGCCGCTGCCGCCCAGCCCGCCGGCCCCGCCGACGGCCTGGTTCTCGAGGAGGACCGACCGGAAGACGGTGCCGGTCGCCCCGACGTCGTTGACGAGACCGCCGCCGGTGCCGAGGCCGCCGTTGCCACCGAGACCGCCGTCGACTCCCCGATCGCCGCCCAGCCCGCCGACGGCCTGGTTGCCGACCAGCAGGCTCTGGGCGACGGCCATCGTACCCCGCGCCCGGATTCCCCCACCGCTCCCCGTGCCACCGGTACCGCCGTTGCCGGTGCGGCCGCCGTCGCCGCCGTCACCCCCGGTCGCCCGGTTGCCGTCGATCACCAGGTGGTGTACCGTGAGGGTCGGCTGGATCGTGGGGGTCTGGCTCGCGACGCCCGAGTTGATCGCCCCGCCGGCGCCGGGCCCGCCGCTCCCGCCCGCGGCCGAGCCGGCGCCGTTCCCGCCGGCGCCGCCCGTCGCCGCGTTGTCGGTAAACGAACTGTGCTCGACCGTCAGGGCCGCGCTGAACTGAACGATCCCGCCGCCCTGACCCGGGCCGCCGACGCCGCCGCGGCCCCCGGTGCCGCCGTCGCCGCCGGCCCCGCCGATGGCCCGGTTCCCGGTGAAGTCGCTGTGGGTGACGAGGGCCGTACTCCCCTCGAACGCGTTCGTGATGGCGCCGCCATTGCCCCCGAGTCCGTTGCCCCCGTTCCGGCCGGCACCGCCGGTGCCCCCGCCGCCGCCGACGCACCGGTTGCCGGTGAACGCGGAATGTTCGACGACGAGGGCCGAGCCGGCCACCGCACCGAGGAAGCTGTCGCTCAGGTTGGCGATGGCCCCGCCCGCACCGAGCCCGCCGTTGCCGCCGTTGCCGGTGCCGCCGTCGCCGCCCCTGCCGCCACGGGCGAAGTTGTCGGCGAAGGTGCTGTGCGACACCGTCGCCTGGCTGCCACCCCGATTCGAGATGGCGCCGCCGTAGGCCCCGCCGCCGTTGCCGGTGCTGGCGTCGGCGCCCGTCGCCTGGTTGCTGGCAAACGTGCTGTGAGCGACGGTCAAGGACGAGCCGGCGACGTTGGCGATCCCGCCGCCCGCGGCCTCGCGGGTGCCGACCGCCTCGTTGCCGGTGAACGTGCTGTGTGCGACGGCCAGCGTCGCCCCGGCGACGTTGGCGATGGCGCCGCCGGCGGCGTTGACACCGACGACCTGGTTGTCGGCCAGGGTGACGTGGGAGACGGTCAGGTGGCCGCCGTCATTGAGGATGCCGCCGCCCAGGCTGACGGGGCCGAAGGGGCCCGTGGTCGTGGTTCCGGTGGCACTCCCGTCAGCGATCGTCAAACCGCTGATCTCGACGTCCGTCGTACTGCCGCTGACGTGAAACACGCGGGTGGCGCCATTGCCGCTGATGGTCAGTTGATCCTCGCCCAGACCAAGGATGGTCAGGTCGTCCGAGATGCTCAACTCACTGCCCAGCGGGATCGTCCCCTGCAAGCCATCGGCGAAGCGGATCAGGTCGGGGCCGTCCAGGGCGTTGGCATCGATAATCGCCTGCCGCAGTGACCCGATGCCGCTGTCCGCGAGGTTGTCCACCATGAACGTGCTCGGAACGGTCCGGTCCTCGAGGGCCTCCAGCCGCGGCGTGAGGTCCGGTCTTCGGTGTCGTTTCGGGCGCCCGCGATCGCGCCGGGTGCGCTGGGAGTCCGATCGCAGACCAAGGAAAGAGGCTAACCACATGATTCCATCCCCCTTCGGGAGCGGTCTGCGGTAGGATGGCTACGACATCTCCCAGGCGCGCAGACCGGGCGCCGGGGCGGTGCCGGGCCGGTGGGGGGGCTTGCTTGGCGGTAAGGACCCCACCGGCCGCTTCTTCAGGAGTCAGGAGTCAGCTTCTACTGCTTCTTCTCCGACTGCTTGACTCCTGATTTCTCCATCTTGGCTTGCAATTCGGAGATCAGTTTCTTGAAGTCCTCGCGCTCGCGCAGGACGCCGAGGTCCTTGTCCTGCTTCATGTGTTCGACGTTCGTGTAGCCGGCGGCGACGGCCTTGTGCAGCCAGACCATCGCGAGGTCGGCCTGCTCCTTGGCGAGGCGAGCGGCGTCGGTCGCCGGAGTCTTCGGGTCTTCCAGGATCGCGGACGCGCAGACGGCGCGGATACACGCCGCGTTGTACATTGACCCGCCATCGGTGAGTTTCAGGGTTTGGAACTCGACAGCGACCGCGAGGCAGCCGGCGGCGTTCTTCATATCCCGGAACTGCTGGGCCTTCTTGCACAGGGCGTTGGTGAGGTCGAGGTGGGCATCGGCATGGTTCGGATCGATTGCGAGGGCCTTGCGGAAGCACTCGATGGCCTCGTCCAGCTTTCCCCACCGCGCAAAGGCGCTGCCGAGATAGCCGTGGGCCACGGCAGATTTCGGGTCGAGTTCGACGTTCTTGCGGTAGGCGGCGACCGCCTCGTCCAGCTTCCCCTGCTGCGTAAGGGCGAGGCCGAGATTAGCGGCATATTTCGGGTCGAGTTCGACGGCCTTGCGGAAGTACTCGGTGGCCTCGTCCAGCTTCTTCTGCTCAAACCGGACAGCGCCGAGGTCGTTGTAAGCGTCGGCCAGTTTGGGGTCGAGTTCGATGGCCTTGCGGTAGGCGGCGATGGCCTCGTCCGGCTTTCCCTGCCGCGCAAGGGCGAGGCCGAAGTCGCAGTAGGCGACGGCGTTTTTCGGGTCGAGTTCGATGGCCTTACGATAGGCGGCGATGGCCTCGTCCAGTTTCATCTGGTCACGAAGGGCGTCGCCGAGGCACTTCAGCGCTATGGGGTATTTCGGGGCGAGCTCGATGGCCTTACGATAGGCGGCGATGGCCTCGTCGAGCTTATTCTGGTCGGCCAGGGAGATGCCGAGGTTGTAGTAGGGCAGGGCAAGTTTCGGGGCGAGCCCGATGGCCTTGCGGAAGGCGGCGATGGCCTCGTCCAGCTTCTTCTGGTTCCTCAGTGCGCCGCCGAGGTTGATGTAGGCAGGGGTATATTTCGGGTCGAGTTCGATGGCCTTACGATAGGCGGCGATGGCCTCGTCCAGCTTGTTCTGGGCGCGCAGGGAGATGCCGAGGTTGTAGTGTGCCTTGGCGTATATCGGGTCGAGTTCGATGGCCTTGCGGATGGCAGCGACGGCCTCGTCCGGCTTGTTCTGCTCGCGTAGGGCGACGCCGAGGTTGCTGTAAGCAGGGGCAAACTTCGGGTCGAGTTCGATGGCCTTGCGATAGGCGGCGATGGCCTCGTCCAGCTTGTTCTGGTCCCTCAGGGCGACGCCGAGGTTGTTGTAAGCATCGCCAAATCTCGGGTCGAGTTCGGTGGCCTGACGAAGGGCGGTGATGGCTTCGTCCGGCTTGTTCTGGTCACGCAGGGCGTTGCCGAGGTTGCTGTAAGCAATGGCGAACATCGGGTCGAGTTCGATGGCCTTACGATAGGCGGCGATGGCCTCGTCCAGCTTGTTCTGGCCATACAGGGCGATGCCGAGGCTGTTGAGGGCGACCACGGAATGTGGACGACTGGCCACGGCTGCGGTGTAGAACCGGACCGCCCCCGCGTAGTCTTTTTGCGCCCGCAGTTGGCAGCCTAGGTTGTGATTGAGCCAGAAGTCCGCCGGGCGGGCGCGCTGAGCATCCTGTGCCAGCCGGAGAGCGCGGTCCGGCTGATTCAGGCGCAAGAGCCTCCCGTGCAGGATGGCGAGCGTCGCGGGGTGTTCCGCCCGGACGTCGATCGACTCGGCTACCCGCCGCAGTTCGGCCTCCACCTCGGCACCCTGCCCCCGCCAAGTGGCCCGCAGCCGGTCCCGCAGCGGCTCCGGGTCGATGCCACGCGCGATGGTCACCAGCCGCTTAGCGGCCGCGTCATCCTTTGGATGCCCTTTTGCCGCCCAGCGCGCCTGAGCCCAGGCGTCCAGGGCCGCCGCCACGGGGATCCCGAGAGTCGGGCGGGCCTTGAGCCGTTCGACCACAGTCTCGACCGGCAGCTCATCGACGTTCACCCCGTAGTCGCGGAATGACCGGGCGAACTTCCGGTCCGCGCCGGCGTAGTCGAAATCCCGTCCAACCCACGTCGCCGACTGCATGCGGGCTTGTTCCAGCCGGTCGATGAACTCGAGGTCCTTCAGCCGCGCGCGGACCCGCTCGGCGGTCGCCGCGTCAACCTCGCCGCCGGCCATGACCGCAGCTGCCCGCCGCACCGCCCCCAGAGCCTCGGGCCACTTCTGCTCCCTCTCCAGCCGGTCGACCTCGGCGAAGATCGACTCGACCTGCTCGCCCACCTTCGCCTGCCGGCCCGCCTGTTGCCGGGCCGCCTCCGCCTCCCGCGCCGACCGATCTCGAATCGCCCACCCGACGCCGCTGCCGAGCAGCACCAGGAAAAACAGCACCAGCGCGGCCACCGCCAGGCCGCCCTTGTTCCGCCGGGCGAACTTCCGCAGCCGGTAGCCGGCCGACGGCGGGCACGCCTGCACCGGCTCGTCGGCCAGGTAGCGCTGCACGTCGGCGGCGAAGCCGTTGGCCGTCTCGTAGCGGCGGCCGCGGTCCTTCTCCAGCGCCTTCATCACGATCCAGTCCAGCTCGCCGCGGACCAGCTTGGTCAGCTTCGCCGGCTCGGTGCCGCGGTTGGCGGCCAGGGTCGGCAGGCCGTCCGCCGTGCTCAGCTTGGTGCTCGGCCGCGTCGGCTCCCGCTCGCGGATCACCCGCAGCATCTCCAGCAGGCCGGCCGTCTCCAGCTCCTTGCGGGTGAACGGCGGGCTGCCGGCCAGCAGCTCGTACAGCAGCACGCCCAGCGCGTAGATGTCGCTGCGGGTGTCGACGTCGAGCTGGTTCACCTCCGCCTGCTCCGGCGACATGTACTCGAGCGTGCCGACGATGGCCCCGAACCCGGTGACCAGCGTCTTCTCGGTCAACGTCTGCCCGGCCGCCTTGGCGACGCCGAAGTCGATCACCTTCGGCACCGGCCTGCCGTCGTACAGGGCGACGAGCACGTTCGACGGCTTCAGGTCGCGGTGGATGACCCCCTTCTGGTGGGCGTGCTGCACCGCCTGGCAGACGGCCACAAACAGCTCCAGTCGGCGCCGGACTGGAATCCGCCGGCGGTCGCAGAACTCGGTGATCGGGCGGCCGATGACCAGGTCCATCACGAAGAAGGGCTGGCCGG
>DASXAN010001049.1:0-3905 GCA_036406755.1 Gemmataceae bacterium | reverse complement strand
CGGAGCGTACTGCACGTGGTTCAGCCAGGTCGTCACCACCTGGCACGGGCGGCCGGGCGGCGGCGGGGCGTTCTTGTCCTTGCACGCCCAGCACTGATCCAGCGTGCACCCCGGGGCGAACACCAGGGCCAGCAGCAGCGCCGCCGCCAGGCCGAGCTGCTGCCACAGGTGCGCCCTGACCGTCAGTCGCGGCGGGAGAACTTCCATCGCGGGGACTCCTTTCCCGGGTTCGGCTGGTCCGTGTACGAGGCCGGCGCCAGCGACGGGCCGGCCTGTTGCTGTTCGCCCCCCGGCGGCGGCGGGGTGACGGGCGGCGGCACGGTCGCCGGCGGCGGCAGCGGGGCCGCCCCGGGCGGTGTGGTGACCGGCGGGGCCGCGCCCGGCGGCGGCGGCACGGCCGGGTCGTCGGCCAGCAGCGGCAGCAGCGGTCCGGCCGGGATTTGCGGAGCCCCCGGCCGCCCGGAGCCGGCCGGCGCCCCCATCCCCGGCAGGAGCGGCCCGGCCAGCGGGGCCGGGCACCCCGCGGCCCCGTTCGGCGCCGCAAGGGCCGGGTGAGCGTCCACGGCCGGCGGCGGGACCGCCGGCAGCGGCGGCTGGGGTGCCAGCTTGTACAGGTCCGCCGGACCCTGCACCCGGTTGATGTCGCTGAGCAGCCAGTTGATCCGGTTCGACTCCTCGACCAGGACGCGGTCCATGTCCGTCTGGCTGCGGACGACGTGCGGCGTCAGGATGACTAGCAGCTCGGTCTTCGACCGCACCTGCGTCCGGTACCGGAACGCCGCCCCGATGTACGGCAGGTCGCCCAGGCACGGGACCTTGTTCTCCGTCTTCTGGTCCCGCCACTGGATCATCCCGCCGATCACCGCCGTCTCCCCGTCCTGGGCGACGACCGTCGTCTCCACCTGCTGGATGTTGAACGCCGTGCTCGTCACCCCGTTGCCCAGGTTGACCGGCGTCGGGATGACGCTGGACACCTCCGGGAACACCCGCATCAGCACCTTCCCCTCCGGGGTGATCACCGGCGTCACCCGCAGCAGCACGCCGACGTTCCGCCGCAGGATCGACGTGTTGACGATGCCGGTGCCGGTGATGTTCGTCTCGCCGACGACCGGCACCTCCTGGCCGACGCTCACGGCCGCCGTCTGCCCGTCCACGGCCGTCACCTGCGGCCGGCTGAGCACGTCCAGCCGCCCCTGCGTCTTCAGCGCCCGAATGAGCAGGCTGAACGAGTTGCTCTGGGCGGCGAACACGAACCCGCCGGCCCCGCTGCCGTTGGGCGACTGCCGGCCGGTGTTCAGGTTGTTGATTCCCTGGAACCCGACCACGCCCGGGAAGACGACGTTGCTGTTCGGCAGGGCGGCCGTGGTGTTGAAGTTGAACCCCGGCAGGCCGATGTTCGGGGTGGTCGCGTTCGTGTTCGTCCCGTTCAGGATGCCGCGGCTGAACAGGATCGGGCTCTGGAGCCCGAGTTCGACCCCCAACTCCTGGTCGTCGTTGAGCGTCACCTCGGCCACCAGCACCTGGATGACCACCTGGGGCGGCATCGTGTCCATCTGCTCGATCAGCCGGTACAGCTCGGCGAAGTACTGCGGGGAGGCGCTGAGCAGCAGCGTGTTGCTGACCGGCTCCGGGACGACGACCACGTCCCGCTGCAGCTCCTGGTAGGCGGTCACCACGCCGGCCGTCCGCTGCACCGCCAGGGCGTTGGTGACGAACGTCTGCAAGGCGTTGGCCACGTCCGCGGCCCGGGCGTTCCGCATCCGGTACACCTGGCTCTGCCGGGCCTGGACGGCGGCGTCCTCCAGCCGGGAGATGATCGCCTCGATCACCTGGAGGTCATTCAGGCTGCCGGCGACGAGGATGCTGTTGGTCCGGTTGTCCACCCCGATCCGCAGGTCGATCAGCGTCGCCCCCTCGGACGGGCCGGTCCCGGGCAGGGCCATGACGGGTCTTGCCAGGCCGCCGGCCGGCGCGGCCCCCGGTGCGGCCGTGAACCCGAGCGTGCCGCCCGGGCCGGCCCCGGCCGTCAGGCCGGGCGCCCCGCCGGTCGTCGTCCCGGTCGCCCCGGTGCCGAGGAACAGCTGCTGGAGCAGCTGGGCCGTCTGCACCGCGTCCGCCTTGCGGAGCGTGAAGATGTTGATGTTCGCCTGGGCGGCGGCGACCACGTCCAGCTCCCGCACCAGGGCCAGAATCAGCTCCATCGTCTTGGGCGGGGCGGCGATGATCAGGCTGTTCGACCGGATGTCCGACGTGATGTGCACGTCCTCCAGCGCCCCGGATTCGACGACCCCGGCCGGGCCGACGTGGTTCGTGAAGAACCGCAGGGACGTGGTCTTGGTCGTCAGCCCGCCGGTGCCGGTCGTCGGGGCCGCGGCGGCCGGCCGGCCGGGCACCACCGGCACCGGGACGCCGGGGGTCGGGATGATGCCCGGGGCGGCCGTCGTCCCCGGCGGGACGACGCCGCTGGTGATGGCCGTGATGATCGTGTTGGCCAGCTCGTCGGCGAGCGCGTTGTGCAGCTTGACGATCCGCACCTCGTTGGTGGCCACCGACAGAGTCGAGTCCAGCCGCTCGATCAGCCCGCGGATTTCGTCCAGGTCGGCCGGGGCCGCCTGCACGAACACCGTGTTCGTGCTGGCGTCGAACGTGATGCGGATCTGGTTCTGGGTCGTCGCCTCGTTCGGGTACCGCTGGGCGTAAAACTGCTGCAGCAGGGTGGTCACCTGCTGGGCGGACGCCTTCTTCAGCGGGAAGGCGGTGGCCCGCCCGGACGGGCCGTTCGGCTGGTCGAGCTTCTGGACCTCGTCGCGGATGTCCTTCAGCCGCGCCTCCTGGGCGACCACGAGAATGGAGTTGAACCGCGGCAGGGGCAGAAACAGGGCGCTGCCGCCGGTCGGGATGGCTGCCGTGATGATGCCCGGCCGGGCCGTGGGGCCGCCGGCGCCGACCAGGATGTTGCCGCTCGGGGTGGCGTTGATCCGCTGGTAGACCTGGTTGAGCGTGTTGGCGACGCTGGTGGCGTCCGCGTACTGAAGCGGGACGACCTCCACCTTCGCCTCGAACCCCGGGGCGACCTTCCCGATCAGGTTGATGATGTCTTCGATCGCTTTGACGTCGGCCGGGTTGTCGGCGCTGATGACGACGGCGCCGAGTTCCGGCAGGGCCTCGACGGTGACCGGCCGCCGCGGCTGCGGGACGGCCCCCGGCACGGCCGGCGGCTGCCCCGGGGGCGGGGCCGGCGGCTGGCCGGCCGGCGGTTGCTGCTGCTCCTCCCCGCCGGTCAGGCGGGCGACTTGTCGTTGCTGCTGCGGATCGAAAAGCTGTCGGAGGGGCTGGGGGTCCTCCTTGACCCCATACTCAAAAAAATCCGGCCCTCCGGGTTCCCGGTCGGGTGCGCGGCCGGGTGGGCCGCCGCGGCTACCTCCGTAGCGGCTGCTGCCGCCGTACGGGCTCATGCCGCCGCCCGGACCGCCGTAGCCGCCGCCGTAGCGGCTGCTGCCGCCGTAGCCGCTGTACGGCGAGCCGTAGCCGGACCCGCCGAACGGCGAGGACCCGTAGGAGCTGCCGCCGTAGCGGCTGCTGCCGAACGGCGAGCCGTACCCGCCGGTCGGCCCGCCCATGCCCCGCCCGCCGTTCTGCTGGGGCCGCTGCTGGCTCTGCCCCTGGAACGCCTGGATGGCCTGCTCGACCAGGGCCGGGTCCATGCCCTTGATCGACACCACCTTGACGGTGCGGACGGCCCCGGCGGCCTGCTTCTCCAGCTCGTCGGTCAGGGACTTGATCTGGTTGAACAGGGAGTCGTTGCACATCACCACGAGGCTGTTGGACCGCTCGTCCACGCCGATGTTCAGCGGGTGCGGGCGGGGGTTGCCGTTGGCGTCCACCCCCCCGTTGCCGTAGCCGCG
>DASXAN010001048.1:0-2055 GCA_036406755.1 Gemmataceae bacterium | reverse complement strand
GCGGGTCATGTCAGCGCCGCCGCACGAGTCGCCTCAGCCGCGCTTGACCTCGACCCGCTCGTGGGCGCCCCATGTGCGGTCCTCGACGACGGCCGGCTGATCCACCCTTCGCACGCGGACATGGGCGATCTTTCCGCCGGCGGTCGTGTGCGGCCGGTTCGCCACTTCCCATTCGCCGGTTTCGTCCGTGATCCGGTCGCCGAGCTGGAGCTGCATGGGAAGCAGCCGCGTCGGTGCGGGAGACGAGGGCTCCCGGGTGCCCGGCAGCGGCGGCTGAGTGCCGCCGTTCTTCTCGCGCTTCTTTTCAGCGCGCTTGGCCATGCCCCCGCGCTCTCGTGAAAGACATGCCGCCTATTTCAATCGCTCGTAGACCGCCGGGCCGGTGTTCGCGTTGTGGCTGCCTTCGGGCCTGGTAGCTTCCGTCGGGTTTGATCGTCATGACCACCCGCTCGTCGCCGGCCAGCTGTGACTTCGCCCAGCCCTGCCAGGTTCCCGCGAGCTCCTTGATGTCCGTGATCTGTTTGTCGGCAGCCGGCGCGACGATCGGTGAGACGGCGAACGCGAGAGTCATCATCAAGACGATCGAACGATGTCTGCCCATAACGCACCCTGACGAACAGGCTCGATTCCCGTGAATGGTAGCCGACCCTGGTCGTCTGCGCCACGCGGCCGGGGCGCTCAGAACGTCCCGCCGCCGCCCCCGCCCATGCCGCCGCCCGAAGAGCCGCGCGAGAAGCCGCCGCCGCCGGCGGCGCCGACGACGTCGGCGTAGCCACGTTGTGCGGTGAGGACCGCGTCTTCCGCCCGCTGCGAGAAGCTCCCGAGATCGTGCGCGAAGCTCGAGAGCGAGAAATCCCGGCTACTCATGTACCAGGACGGCGCGGACACACGCAGGCCCTGGAAGTTGAGGATCCAGCGCTCGCTCACGCCGAGCGCGATCGCCCACGGGAGCAGCCGGTTGAACGTGTCCGGCGGCATCCGCTCGAGACGATCCTTCTCGGCTCGCTCGAGGAACTCCTGAAAGCCGCGGACGTGCGCGGCCTGCTGGACACCCGCCCACGTCTTGTGGGGCATGACCCATCCCCACGCGGCGAAGATCAGGCCGCTGGCGACCAGACTGAGGCGTAGCCATGGCTCGTAGAATCCGAGCCACTCCGGGCCGTAGCTGGGGAGCATGAATCCCACGACCGCCGCGATCGCACCCGCCAGCATCCATCCGGCGCGCACGTGACCCGGCGACGCCGGGAAGAGACCGTCCTGAACCATGAGCCGATAGAGGCGATCGCGGATCGGTGGAAACACGTTCTCGCGATCCTCGTTCACTTCCGAGAACAGCCGCATGTTGATGGCCCAGTCGCCGCCGAAGACCTTGGCCAGCACGAACAGCTCGAAGTCCTTCAGGTCCGGGTCGCCGCCGACGGCTTTGAGCTGCTTGAACATGAAGTCCTGGTTTCCGAACGCCGTGGTCACCGACTCGATCGACAGGTAGCCGCGCACCGCCAGGTCCACGATCGTCGCGACGACATCGCGCGTGTGGGCGCGCTCGTCCAGCAGCACGCCCGCCTGCGCCGGGATCAGATTTGCCGGCGGTGTGTACTCGGGCTTCACGGAGCGCTTCCCTCCGGGATCGCGGCCGAACGCCGACCAGACGAACCCGCCCCAGATGAGCGCGAGCACCGGTAGGGCCAGCGGCCAGTGATCGGACACGGCCCACCCCGCGCGCCGCAGCACCGAGGCGTGCGCGACATGGCCGCGTGGCCACCCCACGAGCACCGTCACCCCCTCGCGCGGACGCAGCAGGCGGGTCGTCTTGAAGCGCCAGTGGCCTTCGAGCCGATCGACCGCGTAGTCGCGACCGGCCACGCCGAGCGGACCGGTGAAGCCCGCGGTCCGCACCTCGGCGTCGCTGATGCCGGCCGGCAGGGCGACGTAAACCTCGGCGGCGGCGATGGGGACGCTCCATTCGGTGCCGGTGGCGTTCCAGTAGAGCTCGTCGTGATCCGCATAGCCGAGCACGCCGCGGCGGACGTGGTACACGATGCTCACCGTCTTTTT
>DASXAN010001047.1:0-2952 GCA_036406755.1 Gemmataceae bacterium | reverse complement strand
CCGGTGGTGGACGGGTCGCTGGTGGCCGTCACGTCCGTGGCGAAGTAGGAGTCGGTCGCTCCGGACTGCGGCGGGTTCAATGCCCCCGGCTGACCCGTGACCGCGTTGCCGGGCGGGCCCCACGAGCCGGCCGGATCCGGGCTGACGCTGTTGTTCTTGGACACCCAGCCGCCGGTAGTCAGGATCGTGCTGGGGCTGTTGAAGTTCTCGGTGAAGATCACCTGGGCCGGGGCCGGGGCGGCGGCCAGCCACGCGGTGACGACGGCCAACGCGGCGAACGACTGGCGGACGCGGTGGGACACGGAGGCGGCTCCGGGGACGTGCGGTAGAGGCGGGATCGACCGGTCGGGCGATAATGTAGCGCCGGACCGGCCTTCCGTCAAGGCGACGTGCCGGGCCGGCTTCCCACGGCCGGCCGCCGCCCGGTATGATCGGCTCGGCCCCCGGGAGTGCGTCGGATGGTCGATCCGGTCCGCCAGGAAGTCGTCGCCACGGCCCACACGGTCGTCGTCAAGGTCGGGACCAACGTCCTGACCGACGGCGACGGCATCCTCGACCGCGACCGCGTCCGGGCACTGGCCGACCAGGTGCAGCGGCTGCGCTCGGCCGGCCGAAAGGTGGTGCTCGTCTCCAGCGGGGCGATCGGGGCCGGCGTCGGCGAGCTGGGCCTGGGTAAGCGGCCGACCGACCTCCGCCACTTGCAGGCGTGCGCCGCCGTCGGCCAGGGCGTGCTCATGCGGGCCTACCAGGAGGCGCTGGCCCCGCACGGCGTGCACCCGGCGCAAATCCTGCTCACCGCCGGCGACTTCGACCACCGCGCCCGCTACCTGAACGTCCGCAACACCATCCTCAGCCTGCTCGAGTGGGACTGCCTGCCGGTCATCAACGAGAACGACACCGTCAGCGTGGCCGAGATCCGCTTCGGCGACAACGACCACCTGGCGGCGATGGTCACGAACCTCCTTCAATCGCCGCTCCTGATCCTGCTGACGAATGTGGACGGTCTGTACGCCGCCGACCCGGCCGCCGACCCGCACGCCGAACTGCTGACGACCGTGCCGATGATCGACGGCCAGGTGACCGGCCTGGCCGGCGACAGCAAGAGCGTGCTCGGCACCGGCGGGATGCGGAGCAAATTGCGGGCGGCCCGGCTGGTGACGGCGTCTGGCGAGTCGGTCATCATGGCCAACGGGGCGGCGGCCAACGTGCTGGACCGGCTGTTCGCGGCCGAACCGGTCGGGACGCTGTTCCTGCCGCATGGCGGGGCACTGCCGGCCCGCAAGCGATGGATCGGCACGACCGCCCGGCCGCGGGGCAAGCTCGTCACCGACGCCGGCGCCCGCGAGGCGGTACTCAGCAAGGGCAAGAGCCTCCTACCGATCGGCGTGCTCCAGGTGGCCGGGCACTTCGGCAAGGGGGACGTGGTGACGTTGTGCGACCCGGCCGGGGCGGAATACGCCCGCGGGCTGTGCAACTACGCCGCGGCCGACGCCGACCGCATCCGCGGCCTGCGGACGGAGCAGATCGCCGACGTGCTGGGCGACCTGCCGTACGTGGAGCTGGTGCACCGGGATAATCTGGTCGTGTTAGAATGATTCCATGATCCCAAGCCCGCCCGCGGCGGCGGGTGGGTTGTGCTCCCCCCACCCGCCGCCGCGGGTGGGCTTTGCGGTGTTATTGTCCACCACGTGAGTCGTCCTACAGGTGTCATGAACGTAGGCCCGCCCCGCAGCGCCGGCCGCGCCGCGGAGTTTGAGGCGCTGTACGAACGCCACAGCCGCGAGGTGTGGGCGTTGGCCTATGCGCGGTGGATGGACGCCGACCTGGCCCTGGACATCGCCCAGGAGGCGTTCCTGCGACTGTGGAAGAGCTGGGAGGACGGGGAGGTCATCGTCAACCCGCGGGCCTGGGTGCTCCGGGTGGCTCGCAACCTGGCCGAGGACGCGGCCAAGAGCTCGTTCCGCCGCAACGGCACCCAGCCGCCGGAGCAGCTCAACGGCGTGCACGGCCACGAGCCGCAACCTCTCGACCGGCTGGAGCGGGAGGAGTCGTTCGCCAATCTCCGTGCCCAGATCGCCCAGCTACCCGAATCAGACCGAGCCCTGTTGACCTTGCGATACGCCTTCGACTACGACGCGCAACGGATCGCCAGCATTCTCGGAATCAACGTGACGGCCGTACACATGCGGCTGAGCCGCGCCCGCCAGCGGCTCGCCCAGAAGCTATCGGCCCAGGGAGTACCCCCGCAGCCATGAACGCGACAACCTCTCCGATCAGCGACGGCCCGGACGACCTCGACCGCCGGCTCGGTGCCTTCTTCCACGGCGAGGTGCCGACGCCCTGGCCGACCTTGAAGGCGCCGGTCACGACGCCTGTGCAGGTCCGCGGCGGCACGCTGACGGCCGGCCGACTGGCCCTGGCCGCGTCGGTCGCTGCACTGTTGGCGGGCGGCTGGCTGCTCGGCCGGCTGCCCGGCCCGCCCGCGGCCGGCTCGCTAGACAACGGCACGGCGACTGTCCCAATGGACCTGCGGCCCGGTGACAGCCATCCGATGACGCCGCCGGGGCGATAGTGTGGCGAGCGGCGGGGCGACCCGCCAGCGGATACCCCGCTTGCCGCTCGCGACCCCCGCTCGAACGCACCTGATCCCGCCCTTCCCGTAAGTCGCACTTCGAGTTATACAGAGTCCGCCGTTCCGTCCCGCCACGGCTTCGGAAGGACTCCGCCATGGCCCGCCAACTCGCTTGCCTCGTCATCCCGGCTTTCCTGACCGCCCCGGCCGTCGCCGCCCCGCCGCCGGACCGCGTCGCCCCGGCCGCCACCGTCGAGCTAACGGTCGCCCCCGACTTGGCGGCGCTGGAGGCCCACTGGAGCCGGACGCAGTTCGCGGGCATCTACACCAACCCGGCGATGCAGCCGTTCTTCAACGGTGCCGGCCCGGAACTGCTCGGC
>DASXAN010001046.1:0-16387 GCA_036406755.1 Gemmataceae bacterium | reverse complement strand
GCGGCGGCGAAGAACTCCAGGTACTCGATCACCTTCATGTCGTCGTAGACGCCGAAGAAGTCGGGCATGTAGCCGATGACCCGGCGGATGTCTTTCGCCCCGTTGTAGATGGAGTACCCGCAGACGCTGGCCTCGCCCCAGCTCGGGTTGAGCAGGGTGGCGAGGATGCGCATGGTGGTGGTCTTGCCGGCCCCGTTGGGGCCGATGAACCCGTACACGTCGCCCTTGTCCAGCTTGAGGGTGAGGCGGTTCAGGGCGTACAGGTCGCCGTACGTCTTCGTCAGGTCGCGGGTTTCGATCATGAGCGTGTCTCTCGGATGAGTTCCTCTGCCGCTTGCGGCTATGCGGGCGGTTGCTCGCATAGCCGCAAGCGGCTATTTCCCTTCCGCCCGCGGTTCCGGGGCCAGCGGCAGGAACACCCGCACCACCGTGTCCTGCCGTAGCGTGCCCCGCAGCTCCGGCCGCGGGCCGCCGTCGGCGGGCAGCTTGTCCAGCCACAGCCGGCTCGGGCTGTCCGGCCCGGCCGTCACCGCCTCCGCCGGCCCCTTCGCCTGCCGCAGCCGGCCGACCAGGATCACCTCGTCCCGGTTCTCGTCCGCTAGCCGCCACGACTGGTCCAGGTCTCGCAGCGACCCGTTGCTCGGCTCGCCCTGTCCCTGCCATGCCTCGTGGAACAGTAGGCCCAGCGGCAGCCGGCCCGTGACTTGGGCGACCGCCGCCGACCCGCCCTCGCCCGCCCGGGTTTCGCCGGCCGTCGCCAGGGCGCTGGGGTTCTCCCGCAGCGTCGAGAACTTGATCCGCGTCTGGGCCGTCACCGCCTTGGGCGTGTCCGGCAACAGCGACCCCAGGGCGGCCACCTCGCCGCGGTAGATCATCAGCACGTCCTCCAGCGGCACCGGGAGGTGGCTGGTGACGGAGCCGATCAGGTCGTCCGGCCGGCCCGGCGGGTGCCGCAGCCGGCTCTCGACCACCGGCTTCTCCTTGTCCAGTGGGGCGGCCCAGTCGGCCTGGAACCCCTTGGTCGTCCATACCTGGATCGGCACGCCCCGCAGCCCGGTCGCCCCGGGGGCGTAGTCGTACGAGTGGCGGAACAGGCTCTGCCGCCCCTGCCGCGACTCCCCGAACCAGGACACGACCGCGGCCGGCTCGGTCGCGTCGGCGGGGACCGCCCACGGCGCCGCCGGCTCCACGCCGATCGTGTACTTCTGGATCCGCGGGCTGAACACGCTGAACCACGTCCGCCCGTAGGCCCGCCCGGTCTGGTGGTCCACGTCCACCACGTCCAGCTTGTTGACCCGCAGCTCGCTGCCCTTGAGGTGGTAGGCGGTGAAGTAGGCGGCGGCGCTGACGGCCAGCACGACCGTCGGGAACGTCACCCACGTCAGCTCCAGCCGCTTGACCACCTTCTTCAGGAACAGGTAGTCGAGCGGGCCGACGACCAGGATGTACAGCAGGATGAACAGGGCCACCCACCCGAAGGAGATGACCGGCACCCCCTCGAACGCCTCCAGCTGGCTATTGATCGTCCGCAGTTCGCCGTCCGCGGACGGGTCCTGCTGGCCGGCGTAGCGAATGATGTTCGGGTTGGCAATCGCCGAGTCCGGGATGCGGGGGCCGGACCGGGCCAGGAGCTGCTTCCAGAAGTCGGCCTGCCCGGCCCAGCGGGTGAACGGCGGTTGGTCCAGGTCCATCCCGACGACCGTCACCCGCCCCAGGCCGTATGGCCCCTGGACGACGACCGGGGTGGCGTCGGGCACGTCCCGCGGTCCGTCCACGAGAACCCGGTGCGGCCGGGGCGGCTTGTCCCGCGGGGTCAGCTGGCGCAGCGCCAGCGACTTGGCCGGGTCCGGGTCGGCCAGGGCCGTCTCGTGATGCACGCCGCCCTCCCGCCAGGTGACGGTCAACGACGGGGCCTGGTACTGCTTGCCGACGTCCACCGGCAGCAGGGCAGCCAGCTCGGCCGCCCCGGCCAACACTTCGAGGTTGCGGCCGCTGACCGCCAGCCGACCGCCGCGGCGGACCCACTCGGCCAGGGCGGCGCTGCGGACCGGGTCACTGACCAGGGCGGTGGTGAAGTCCCGGTCGCTGGTGGACAGGATGACGACGTCGGCCCCGGCGTACCCGAACCACTGCGTCGGCAGCTCGGCCACGCGGGCCACCAGGGCGACGGCCGACTTCCGCTCCAGGTTGACGGCGTTGGGCGGCTGCGGCTGGTTCGGGTCCCGGTCGCGGGCCCCGAGGCTCCGCAACCCCGGCAGGCGGGAGCCCAGGGCCACGTACAGGCCTTGGTTGGGCTCCAGCCCGGCGGCGTTCTGGAACCCGGCGGCGGCCATGCCGAGCTTGAACGGCTGGCACAGGTCCTTGCCGCCGGCGACGACGCGGATGGTGGTTTCGCCATACCGGCTGCCGGTGCGGGTGTAGGCGATGACGCTGGCCTGTCCGGCCAGCCCCTCCTTCTCGTCGAACTCCGGGACGGGGGCGGCGTAGCCGTTGATCGTGTCGTCGCAGTCGGGCGTCTCGACGATGACCTCGGCGGGCCCGTCCTTCTTGCGGTCGTACTTGCCGACGTTGACCAGGGTGACGTAGACCGGCGTCCACGCGCCGGCCTTGTACAGCGAATCGCGGGTGGCGACGGCGGAGGCGGCCTCGTCGGCCGGGTCGGTCGGCCCGGGCGGGAAGCCGACGCGGACGTACTGGACCTGGACCCGGTCCCGTGGCGACTGGGCGGTTGCCACGGCGGGCAGGAGCAACAGGCCGACCAGGGCGTATCGCAAGCCGGTGCGCATGGTTCAATCTCGTCTGGTGAGTGGTGCGTGGTAAAGATCTTCTGACCACTCACCACTCACCACATTACGGCTTCTCGCCGGCCCCGCAGGCACAGGGCACCTTGCCGCAGCCGGGGCAGCCGCCGGCGTATTTCGCGTTGACGGCCGCTTCCAGGTCTACGCCGGCCGTGTTCGCCAGGGTCGCCAGCCAGGCCAGAACGTCGGCGAACTCGGCGGCCAACTCGTCGTGGGCGTGGCCGCCGCGGAGGGCCGCGGCCAGCTCGCCGACCTCCTCCATGAACCACATGAACGTGCCGTCGATGCCGCGGCGGGCGTCCTTGGCCCCGAACGTGGCCCGGATCAGGTGCTGGAACTCGCCGAGCGTCACGGGTCGCCCTACTCCTTGCCCCGGGCCTTCGCTTGCCGGTACGCCGCCAGCAGCCGCCGCAACTCCCGGTCGTCCGGTTGCATCTTTGCCGCGGCCTCGCCCAGCTCGACCGCCTTGGCCACGTCCCCGCTGAGGAAGTGGGCCTGGGCCAGGGCGGCCAGCACGTCGGCGTCCTCGCCCTTCTGAATGTCGTTGGCCCGGGCCGCGGCGTCCAGGGCCAGCCGCAGGACGGCCGGGTCCGGCGGCTTCTGCTCCAGCCGCTGCGGGGCGACCACGAACCACGCCAACTGGCGGAGCCGTTGGGCGTCGTCCTTGAGCGGGCCGTCGATCAACGTCCGGCCGTAGGCCGCGGCCTTTTCGCCGCCGCCTAGCTCCCAGACCGCCTCGAACTTGATCCGGCCGAGTAGCCGTTCCGCGGCGGGGTCGCCGTGCACGGCCTCGTCCACGACGGCAATGATACTCCGCAGGTCGCCGTCGCCGGCGGCCCGCTTGATCTTCGCTATGGCGGCCAGCACCTTGCGTTCGCGGGCCTTGTCCTCCTTATAGCGGGCGGCGGCCGCGTCCACGTCCCACCGCCCGGCCACGACGTCCGCCAGCGGCGCGTCCATCTGGCTCGGCTCGCCCACCCAGGCGATCCGCCCGTCCTTGCCGACGACGAACGCGGTCGGCAGCCCGTCCTGCCCGGACGCGGCCCGCCAGGTACGGGTCATGGCCCCGTCGTCGGCGGTCTTGCCGGCCGGGACGTCATCGGTGGCGACGCGGTAGTCCATCTTGCCGCCCATGCGGTCCACGAAGAAGCGGACCTTGCGGAAGTCCTCCTCGGCCACGCTGACGCCGATGACGACGACGGCCGGGTACTGCTTCTGGAGGTGGGCCAGGTGCGGGGCGGCGGCCCGACAGGGGGCACACCAGGTGGCCCAGAACTCGACGACGTAGACGGTGCCTTTTTCGAGGGCCGGGACCGGGTCACCCTGGACGAACTCCTTGACGCGCAACGGCGGGGCCGGGTCGCCGACGGCCAGCGGCTCCGCGGCCGGGGCGGTCGCGGCAAAGGCGAGGATAGCGACGAACGACCACGTCGGACGCATGGTCTCCCCCTGCCAGCCGGCGTCAGGCATACATCAGCCGCCCGCGCGGCCCCGGGATCGGCCGGCCGAGTTCCCGGGCCGTTTCGATCCATTCGCGGATCACCACCTCGGCGTTCGCAAGCGCCTCCTGGTAGGTGGCCCCGTCCGCCGCGCAGCCGGCCAGTTCCGGAACCTCGGCGATGAACGCCTGGTCGTCCTGGCTCCAGTACAAGATGATCTCGTATTTGATGTCAGCCGCCATTTTCAACTTCCGCGCAACGATGCCCTTGCCCGCTCGACGATCGCTTTCACGACTGAGTCGTAGTTGGCCCGGGAAAACTGAAATGCCTTCTGAGCCCCTTCGGCGGAAACGTCCCCCTCGAACTCCTGGAACACGACAGCTTCGCCCACACGTATGACCCGACATTTTGAACAACCACAGCCGTATTCGCCACAGGAACAGACGGTGACAATTCGTAGCTCCGGATCATGCTCCTTGGAGTACGGCGGGTCATACGGCAGATCATCCTCCACGATCCAGGAAGGAAACGCTCGATCGCGCGATCCGATCAAGTCGCCGAGCAGCTGGCCGTCCACGATCAGCTCGAAGGACAGACCATTGTCCTCCGTGCAGCGGTAGTCGAGGATGTTCATCCTCCCAGCACCTTCCGCACCCGCTCCGCCGCGTCCGCCTTGCCCTGCTCCGTCAGCGCCTTCAGGTATAGCTCTTTCACCTTCGCATCGGTCACGTCGATCTCCAGCGCCTCCTTCGCCCACCGCTCGCACTCCGCCCACCGGCCGGCCGCCGCCAGTAACTCCGCCAGCTCCCGCCGCTGGTCGAACTCGTCCGCGTCCGTCGGGGCCAGCTCGCTGAGCACCGCGATCCGCTTGGCCGCGTCTCCGGTCTGCTTGGCCACGCGGGCCAGGTCCTCCAGCCAACCCGTCTCGAACGGCTCCGCCGCCCGGCCCCGCTCGTACACCGCCGCCGCCTTGTCCCACTGGGCCGCGTCGTAGTACAGCTTGCCCAGCGCCTTGAGCACCCTCGGCTCCGGCGGGTCGGCCGCGGCGGCCTCCTCCAACAACTTCTGCGCCGTCTCGTCTTCGCCGGCCCCAAGCAACAGCTGCGCCTTGACGAACAGGGCCAGCCCGTGCTTCGGGTGCTCCTTCAGGACTTTCTCGACCAGCTCCCGGGCGTCCCGGGCCCGCCGCCGCTTCCAGTACTGCTCCGCCAGCCGGGCTGACAGGTCGGCGTCGTCAGGGTCCTTCTCGACGGCCGCCTGCAATTGGGCCAGCGTCAGCGGCTTCTCCGGCGGCTTACCGGTCGCCTTGCCGGCCACCTCGCGGACGTACGCCTTGTACCCTTTCTCCAACGTCGGCAACTCCACGCCGCACACGCCGCGGATGGCCGCGGCCGTGTCCTTCTCGTCCCGGTACGCGGCGAGAAGCCCGGCGATGCAGCGGTCGCCGTAGGTCTTCGTCAGGTACTCGACGTACAGCTGGCTCTGGGCGTAAGCGAGCGTCCATTCGGCCGGCGACCGCGGCCGCATGAAGGCGAGGTTGATCGTGGACAGGTCGAGCAGCTCGTCCTTGGCGACGCGCTCGGCCAGGAGCTGACCCCACGCCGGCGGCCGGGGGAAGCCCTCGTTGCGGACGGCCAGCCCTTCGGTCAGCCAGTGCGGCACCTGGAAGTTGGTCTGCTCCAGATTGAAGATGTGGACTAGCTCGTGCCGGATCACCCGCCCCCAGTTGAACGGCTTGCGGACCCCCTTGCCCTTCGGCGAAACCATCGCAAACATCCGCCCTGTGCAGGCCCCGATCGTATGCAGGTCCGGGATGCCGATCACCCGGCCGCTGAACATCTCGTGACTGTTGAACACCTCGATCAGCACCGGCTCGGCCGGGTGGAAGTCGAACTGCTTGGACAAACTCGCGTAGATCGCCTCCAGCTCGTCGGCCATGTACTTCGCCAGGACGGCGTCGGACTTCGGGTCGTAGCGGAGCAGGAAGTGGGCGGTCTTGATCGTCTCGTACTTGTCGAGGTGGTTCAGCACCTTGATCGAGTTCGACACGCGGACGTTGAACGGGTCGGACTCGAACGCGGCCGCGAGGATCTTGCGGGCCTCGTCCTCGTGGCCCATTCGCAGGGCCAGCAGGCCGAGGCTGTTCTTCGCCCCCGGCAGCTGCGGCCACAGGGCGACCGCCTTGTGGTAGAACTCTTCCGCCTCGACGAATAGCCGGCGGTCGTCGAGCCGCTCGGCCAGCGTGAAGTAGAACACGCCGGCCTTCGGGTTCTGCCGCTCGGCCTGGGTACACAAGGCGCCGAAGTCGCCGAGCCGCCTGAGGGTGAACAGGCATGCGGCGACGCGGCCGAGCGTCGCCTCGTCCCGCGGGTTGACGGCCTTCGCCTCCTCCAGCCGCTTCAGCGCCGCCTCGGACTCGCCGGAGACGAAGTGAACGTCGGCCATCAGGTGCAGCGCGGCCGGCAGTCGCGGGTTGATCGCCAGGGCCCGCTCGGCGAACTGCTCGGCGTCCTTCAGCTCGAGCTGTTGCAGGGCGGCCCGGCCCTTGCCGACCAGCGCCTCGGCGGCCCGCGGGTTGATGGCCAGGGCCTTGTCGAAGGCGGTCCGGGCCTCGCCGCGGTTGTATTTTTCCAGCAACAGCGCCCCGGCCTGGTACTCGGCCGGCCACAGGTCGGGGTCGGCCTTGAGGGCGTCGCCGTACACCTCGTTGAGGATGAACCGGAACTGGTCGGCGAGGTTGTGCCAGCGGGCGTTCTCGGCCCCGGCCTGGGCGACGATCAGCAGCGCGTCCGCGTCCTTGATCGGGGCGCCGTTCTGGTCGCGGGCGGTGTAGGTGCGGACGAACCAGCGGAACTCGGTGTCGGCCTTGTCCAGGGCGCCGGTGTCGCGGTAGACGCGGGCCCGGACCCAGCGGGCGAGGAACTGGTCGTCCTTTTTGCCGATGGCGGCGTCGGCGGCCTTGAGGGCGTCGTCGAGCCGGCCGCGGAGGTAGTGCAACTCGGCCCGGCGGGCGAGCAGATTGGCGTCGTCGGGGGCGGCTTTCAGGACCGCGTCCACGGCGGCGGCGGCCTTGTCGTACTCGCCGTCGGACTCCCACGCCCGGCTCAGGCCGACGGCGGCGGCGGCGGCCTGAGCCGGGTCCTTGGCCAGCGCCTCATATAGGGCGCGGGCCTCGGCGGAGTTGCCGCGAAGCCAGCGGTGGCGGGCGGCGGTCAGGGAGGGGGCGTCGGCGGCGGGGGCCGGGGCCGCGACGGCGAACAGGACGAGACCGGCGATCCACCGTCGCATTCGGGGACAATCCTTGCGAGATATGGCCGAACTACTGCCAGCGTACCGGTCGGCCGGGGCGAATGCAACTGGCGGGGCCGCGGGCGGATGGGGATAATGCGCCGGGAGGTTCCCATGTTCAAAGACGACCCCGCCCCCGCCGTGGACGCCCCGCCCCGCCGCCGCTGGCGATTCTGGCTGTTGCTGGTCGGCACCCCGCTGGTGCTCGCCCTGCTGGCCGGCGTCGGCTGGCTCGTCCGGGTCAACGGCGGGCTCAGCGCGGCCATCGCCGACGCCGACCGGCAGGACCCGCGGTGGCGGCTGGAGGACATCGAGGCCGACCGGTTCACGCCGCCGCCCGGTCACAACGCCGCCGACACGGTCGCCGCCGTCCAGCGACAGAAACCGACGCCGTGGCCGGACCCGACGAAGGACGAGCTGTTCAACGACCTGCCGCCGGAACACGAGCTCAATGACCAGCAGACCGCCGCCCTCAAGGACGAAATCGTCCGGGCCGGGCCGGCGCTGGCCGCGGCTCGGTCGATGATCGACACGCCCCGCGGTCGGCACGCCATCAGCTACGCCCCGAACTGGATCGGCACGTTGCTGCCGCTGATCCAGGCCCACCGCGAGGTCGTCGTCCTCCTGAAGTACGACGTACTCGACAAGGCCCAGGCCGGGGACGCCGACGGGGCCGTCCGGTCGTGCCACGCCGCCTTCCATGCCGGCTGCTCGGTCGGCGACGAGCCGTTCCTGATCTCGCAACTGGTCCGCATCGCCTGCCAGGCGGTGGCGGTCAACCTGCTGGAGCGAACTCTGGCACAAGGTGAGCCGTCCGAGGCGGTGCTGGCGGCGCTGCAAGAGCGGCTGGAGGCGGAGGAGCCGGCCCCGCTTTTGCTCTACGGCCTGCGGGGCGAACGGGCCGGCGCCCACCAGTTATTCGAGAACTTGCGGAACGGGACCGTCGCGACGGCCAGCGCCGCTGGGATGCTCGGAATGAACCTGCCGTCGGCCCTGAATTACGTGGTCAACTTCCCGGGCTTCCTCACGTCCCAGCATGCCGGGCACCTGCGGTTCATGAACGAGATGGTCGAGATCGCCAAGCTGCCGCCGGAGCAGTGGGCCGCCCGGCTCGCGGAGCAGAACGCGAAGGTGAACCAGCTGCCGGTCATGGCGAAGTTGCTGGTCCCGGCCGTGGACAAGGTCGCCCGCGCCTGCCAGCGGAACCACGCCCTGCTCCGCTGCGCCGTCGTCATGATCGCGGCGGAACGATACCGCAAGGCAAAGGGCCAATGGCCGGCGACGCCCGACGACCTGGTGAAAGCCGGCTTGCTCAAGGCGGTGCCGGGCGACCCGTTCGCGGCCGGGCAGGCGATCAAGTTTGCCAAGGCGGCGGACGGGCTGATCGTCTACTCGGTCGGCGAAGATGGGGTAGACAACGGCGGCAAGCTGGACAAGAACCCGACGAAGGCGGGGGCCGACTACGGCCTGCGGCTGTGGGACGTGGCCGTCCGCCGGCAGCCGCCGCTGCCGCCGAAGCCGGCGGACGCGGCCGGGGCCCCGGGCGGCGCGCCCGGCGAGCCGCCGCCCGGGGCGCCGCGGCCGCCACCATGACGAACGCCCCGGCGAGCGGGGTTGCGTGACCGCCCCGAGGGCGACCAAGTGTCGTTGCCAGTCGGGAGTCCTCGGGGCGCTCACGCAACTCCGCTCGCCTACGGAGATGGCCATGTTCACCGACCGACCTGCCGCCACCGTGACCGGCCGGCCCCGCCGCCGCTGGCGGGTCTGGCTGCTGCTCGTCGGTGTCCCGGTCGCGCTCCTGGTGCTGGCGGTCGGCGTCTGGTTCATCCGGGTCAACGGCCGGCTACAGGCGGCGATCGCCGAGGCCGACCGCCTCGACCCGCGCTGGCGGCTGGAGGATATCGAGGCGGATCGGTTCACGCCGCCGCCAGGGCAGAACGCGGCCGACAAGATCGTGGCGGTCCGGCGGCTCACGCCGGCGAAGTGGTGGGACCCCACGAAGGCACAGTTATTTGATGACTTGCTGCCGGAGCGCCGGCTGAACGATCAACAGATCGCCGCCCTCCGCGAACTGTTGGAGCCGGTGGGGCCGGCGCTGGCCGAGGCCCGGTCGCTGATCGACACGCCCCGCGGCCGGCACTTCCTCACCTACGCCCCCATCTGGCTCGAGACGCGCCAGCCGGCCGGCGACAACCGCGACGTCGCCGCCCTGCTCCGGTACGACATATTCGACAAGGCCCAGGCCGGGGACGCCGACGGGGCGGCCCGGTCGTGCCACGCCGCCTTCCACGCCGGCTGCTCCATCGGCGACGAACCGTTCGCCCTTTCGCAGGTGGTTCGCGTTGCCGTCCAGGCGATCGCGGTCAACCTGTTAGAGCGGACGTTGGCCCAGGGGGAACCATCGGAGGCGGTGCTGGCGGCGCTGCAGTCCCGGCTGGAGGACGAGGAGCCGGCCCCGCTGCTGCTTTACGCCATGCGGGGCGATCGGGCCGGGATTTTCAGGGTATTTGACAACCTCCGCAACGGCTCCGTCTCAGTGACAGATATGCTGGGGCCTTTGGACACGTTGAGTTTCGAAAACCTGCGGTGCCGTAATCCGGCCAGCGTCATTTGCGCCCAGACCTGGTGCCTCCGCTCGGCGACCGCGGCCGTCGAAATCGCCAAGCTCCCGCCGGAGCAATGGGCCGTCCCCTTCGCCGAGCAAGGCAACGCAAGTGAAGAGCAGTTCCGGACGGGACAATTGGGGCGGTTGCACGCGCTGGCGGGCCTGCTCATCACCCGCGGGCAGGCTGAAATCTTTCAGCGCAACCACGCCCTGCTCCGTTGCGCCATCGTGGCCGTCGCCGCCGAGCGCTACCGCAGGGCGAAGGGCCACTGGCCGGCGACGCCGGATGAACTGGTGAAAGCGGGGTTGCTCAAGGCGGTGCCCGGCGACCCGTTCGCGGCCGGGCAGCCGGTCAAGTTCGTCCGTCTCGGTGACGGGCTGGTTGTGTACTCAGTCGGGCAAGACGGCACCGACGATGGCGGCAAACTGGACAAGGACCCGAAGAAACCCGGCACCGACTACGGCGTCCGCCTGTGGGACGTGACCGCCCGCCGGCAGCCGCCGCTGCCGCCGAAGCCGGCGGACACGGATGAGTCAATCGCTAAGCCGCAAGCGGCTGCGGCCGGAGGCCCGCCGTGACCGACCCCGCCCTCGCCGTTCTGCTCCGCCAGCTCGACCTGGCGTTCGACCACACGTCCTGGCACGGCCCCAACCTTCGCGGGGCCGTCCGCCGCGTCACCGCCGCCGAGGCCGCCTGGCGGCCCACACCGGACCGCCGCTCCGTCGCCGAACAGGTCCTCCACGCCGCCTACTGGAAGTACACCGTCCGCCGCCGGCTGACGGGCGAGAAGCGCGGGTCGTTCGCCCTGAAGGGCAGCAACTGGTTCCCGCAGCCGGAGCCGTTCGGCGAGGCTGACTGGCGACGGTGCGTCGAGTTGCTCCTCGGCGAGCACGCGACGCTGCGGGCGGCGGTGGCGGCGCTCGACCCCCGCCAACTGTCCCGCCGGATCGGCAGCGGGCGGTTCACCGTCGCCGACACGGTCCTCGGCGTCGCCGCCCACGACCTGTACCACGCCGGGCAGGTGCAGCTGCTCCGGAGGCTGTATGCCGACTCGCCGGAGGCTCGCCGCTAAACTTGGGCGCGCGTATACTGCCTGCGAGCGGCTGCCCGCCGCCCCCGCCTGCGGCATTCCTACCTCTGCCCCCGAGGTGTCATGAACCTGCGCCTGCCCGTGATCGCCGCCGGCCTGATCGCCGCCGGCCTCAGCCCCGCCGCGGACTGGCCGCAATGGCGGGGCCCGCACCGCGACGGCGTCTCCCCCGAAACCGGGCTGATGAAGGCGTTCCCGGCCGGCGGGCCGAAACTGCTGTGGTCGTCCAAGGATGCCGGCCTGGGATACTCGGCCGTGGCCGTCGTCGGCGGCTCGCTCTATGGGTTCGGGTCCACCGGGGACGAGGGCGAGGAGTTCGTCTTCGCACTGGATGCCGCCACCGGCAAGCCGAAGTGGCGGACGCCGATCAAGACCATTCAGCCGCTGCCCGATTTCCACACCGCGTGGGGCGGTGGCCCCCGTTGCACGCCGACCGTGGACGGCAACCGGCTCTACGTCCTCGGCTCCCAGGGCGACCTGGCCTGCCTGGAGACGGCCGCCGGCAAGCTCGTCTGGCAGAAGAGCCTGACCAAAGATCTTGATGGCAAAATGATGTCCGAATGGGGCTACAGCGAGTCCCCGCTGGTGGACGGCGACCAGGTTGTCTGCAGCCCCGGTGGTGACGACGGCACCCTGGCCGCCCTGGACAAGAAGACCGGCGCCGTTCGGTGGCGCAGCACTGGCCTGAGCGCCAAAGCGACCTACTCGTCGATCATCGTCGCCAACGTGGCCGGCGTCCGGCACTACGTCCAGTTGACGAAGGACGGCCCGGCCGGGTTCTCGCCCAAGGACGGCAAGGTCCTCTGGCAGGAGAAGGTATCGACCTACAACGTCGCCACCATCCCGACGCCGATCGTCCACGACGATTGCGTCTACGTCACCGCCGGGTACGGGGCCGGGTGCGGGCTGGTGAAGCTCACCCCGGACGGCCAGGGCGGGCTGAAATCGAAGGTGGTGTACAAGAAAAAGGTGATCGAAAACAAGCACAGCGGGGTGGTGCTGGTCGGAAACTGTGTCTACGGCCACGACGAAAAGGAGGGGCTGACCTGCCAGGAGTTCACGACCGGCAAGGTGAACTGGTCGGCGGGGCGAAAGCTGGAGGAGAGTTCGTTGGTCGCGGCGGACGGGTACCTGTACTGCTACGGGGCCAGGACCGGGGCGGTCGCGTGCGTCGAGGCGACGCCGACCGGGTTCGTGGAGAAGGGGCGGTTCGCCATCCCGCAGAAGTCGGACAAGCGGAAGAAGCAGGGCGGCATCTGGACGTACCCGGTGATCGCCGAGGGCAAGCTGTTCCTGCGGGACCAGGAACTGCTGTTCTGCTTCGACCTGCGGGACGCCCGGGCTGGTGGGGGGTGAGAAGAACCTAACCCCCGGCCCCTTCCCTAGGAGGGAAGGGGAGAACTGTCAAGAAACAGGACTGCCGCCGCCCGCCGCTTCGTCCTTGGGTCCTCAGCCCCTTCCCGCTTCGGGAAGGGGGCCGGGGGGTTAGGTTCTCGGAGACACGGAACCCGATCGAATTGAGGTGTTATGCCCCCGGCCACGGCGGACCCGCACGACCTCGCCACCCTCCAGGCCGACCGGCTGCGCGCCCTATTCGCCGCCCTGCCCGGCGACCCGTTCTACGCCCGCAAGTTCGCCGGCATCAGCCTTTCACCACTCACCACCGACCCGCTTCGCGGGTACCCCGACTCACCACTCACCGCCCTGCCTTTCACCACCAAGGCCGAGCTGATCGCCGACCAGCAGACGCACCCGCCGTACGGCACCGTCCTCACCTACCCGCTGGACAGCTACAACCGCTTGCACCAGACGTCCGGCACCACCACCGGCCGGCCGCTCTGCTGGCTCGACACCCCCGAGTCGTGGCAGTGGGTGCTCGACCTGTGGCGGCAGAAGTTCGAGCTGATGCGGTTCCGCCCCGACGACCGGCTGTTCTTCCCGTTCTCGTTCGGCCCGTTCCTCGGGTTCTGGGGGGCGTTCGGGGCCGCCAGCCAGTGCGGCTACCTGACCCTGCCCGGCGGCGGCATGTCCAGCGCCGCCCGGCTGCGGTTCATGCTCGCCCATTCCGCCACCGTCGTCTTCTGCACCCCGTCCTACGCCCTGCACCTGGCCGAGGTTGCCGGCGTCGAAGGGATTGACCTGGCCGCCTCCCCGGTGCGGATGCTCGTGGCCGCCGGCGAACCCGGCGCCAGCATCCCGGCCACCCGGGAACGCATCGAGGCCGCCTGGGGTGCCCGCCTCTTCGACCACTACGGGCTGACCGAGGTCGGGCCGACGGCCGTCGAGTGCCTGGAGAACCCCGGCGGCATGCACGTCATGGCCCGCGACTACGTCGCCGAGGTCATCGACCCGGCGACCGGCGAACCCGTCACGCCCGGAACGCCGGGGGAGCTGGTCGTGACCAACCTGGGCCGGGTCGGCAGCCCGCTGGTGCGGTACCGGACCGGCGACATCGTGCGGCTCGACCCGGAGCCGTGCCCGTGCGGCCGGCCGTGGCCGCGGCTGGCCGGGGGTGTCCTGGGGCGGACCGACGATATGATCCACCTGCGGGGGAACAACCTGTACCCGGCCGCCCTGGAGGCGGTCGTCCGCCGGTTCCCGGAGGTCGCCGAGTACCGGGTGACGATCGACCGGACCGGGCCGCTGGCGGCGGTGCGGATCGAACTGGAGCCCGCCCCGGCCGCGACGGGAAACCACGTTGCCGACCGCGTGTCCCGGGCGATCCGGGACGAGCTGTTCTTCCGGGCCGACGTGGCCGAGGTCGCCCCGGGCACGCTGCCGCGGTTCGAGCTGAAGGCGAAACGAATCGTCAAGAAGGAATAATCACAGATACACACAGATGCACACAGATCAGAAGGAGAAGACATCATGACCCGGCCACGACTGTTTTTCAGGGCTCTTATCTGTGTGTATCTGTGTGCATCTGTGGTTCACTCCTCTTACGGCAGCGACTGGCTGCACTGGCGGGGGCCGCACCAGACCGGCTCCTCCGACGAAACCAACGTGCCGGACAAGTTCGGCCTCGACCCCACCAACCCGAAGGACAACCTGCTCTGGAAGGCCCCCTACGGCTGCCGGTCCACCCCGCTGGTCATGGCCGGCAAGGTGTACATCATCAACGACGACCCGCCGGAGGGCATCCGCGAGGGCGAGCGGGTGATGGCGTTCGACGTCGCCACCGGCAAGGTCCTCTGGGAGCACAAGTTCAACGTCTTCCACTCCGACGTCGTCTCCAGCCGGGTCGGCTGGACCAACCTGGCGGCCGACCCGGCCACCCGCCGCATCTACGCCCACGGCACCCAGGGGTTCCTGATGTGCCTGGACGGGGACACCGGGCACGTCGTCTGGCAGCGGTCCCTCACCGAAGAGTTCGGCCGGGTGACCGGGTACGGCGGGCGGAGCACCAGCCCGCTGGTGGACGGCGACCTGGTCATCATCGGCATCGTCAACTCCAGCTGGGGCGACCAGGCCCGCGGGGGGAACCGGTACGCCGCCTTCGACAAGAACACCGGCGAGATCGTCTGGTGGTCCGAGCCGGGCGCCATGAAGGGCACCTACTACTCCAACCCGATCGTCAAGGAGGTCAACGGCCAGCGGCTCCTGATCACCGGCCTGTCCGGCGGCGAGCTGGCGGCTATGCAGGTCCGCACCGGGGTGAAGGTGTGGGGCTACGAGTTCGGGTCCAAGGCCATCAACGCCTCCCCGGTCATGGAGGGGACGTACGTGTACTGCTCGCACGGGGAGGAGAACCCGGACGTGGCCGAGCAGGGCCGGGTGATCTGCGTGGACGCCGCCCACGTCGAGAACGGCCGGCCGAAGCTGGTCTGGGAGGTGGTCGGCGTCAAGGCCGGGCTGGCGTCGCCACTGCTGCACGGCGACCGGCTGTATGTGCCCGACGACGGGGCCACCCTGCACTGCTTCGACGCCAGGACCGGCAAGAAGCTGTGGAAGTACAAGTACGGCCGGCTGGCCCGCGGCGCCCCGGTCTGGGCCGACGGCAAGATCTACGTCGCCGAGGTCAACGCCCACTTCCACGTCCTGCGGGACGAGAGGACGCGGTGCAAGGAGGTGCACGACCAGTTCTTCCCCAGCCCGCCGGGGCAGGGGCTGGTCGAGGTCAACGGCACCCCGGCCGTGGCCGAGGGCAAGCTCATCTTCGGCACCCGCGACGAGATGTACTGCGTGGCGAAGAAGGCCGCGGCCGGCGGGCGAGACGGCGTGCGGACGGCCGCCGGCCCGCTCCTCCACGGGGAGTTGCACAGCGCCGCCGCCGCGCCGGGTGCCCCGGCCCACGCCCTGGTCGTGCCGGCCGACGTGACGCTGGCCCCGGGCGGGTCGGTGACGCTGAAGGTCCGGCTGTTCGACGCCAACGGCAACTTCGTCGGCGAGTCGCCGGCCGAGTGGTCGCTGCCGGCCCCGCCGAAGACGCCCGCCGGCATGCAGCCGCCGCCGCTGAAGGGCGAGGTCAAGGACGGCCACCTGACCGTGGCCCGGGAGCTACCGGGCCAGCAGGGGTATGTGGACGCCAAGGCCGGCGGGCTGACGGCCCGGGCCCGCGTCCGGGTCGCCCCGCTGGCGCCGTACAAGATGGATTTCGAGAAGGTGCCGGTCGGGGCGACGCCCGGGGGGTGGGTGAACGTCACCGGCAAGTTCGCGGTCGTGGACCAGAACGGCAACAAGGTGCTCAAGAAGCTGGCCAACGACTCCCGCCCGCCGCTGTCCCGGGCGAACGCCTACATCGGCCCGCCGACGCTGAAGGACTACGTCATCCGGGCCGACGTGAGCGCCACGTTCAAGAACAACAACCTGCCGGACATGGGCATCGTCAACGCCCGGTACACGCTGCAGATGAGCGGCAACAAGCAGGAACTGCGGATCCTGTCGTGGGAGGCGCTGCCGCGGATCGACCACACGATCCCGTTCCCGTGGAAGGCCGGCGAGTGGTACACGTGCGTGCTGGCGGTCGAGCAGCACGGGGACACGGCCGTGGTGCGGGGCAAGGTGTGGTCGAGAGGCCAGCCGGAGCCGGCGAAGTGGACGGTGGAGGTGACCGACCCGCGGCCGAACCGGGAGGGCAGCCCGGCCCTGTACGGGTACGCGACCGGCATCCTCGACGAGACCGGCCGGGCCGGCGCGACCGGGGCGGAGGTGTACTATGACAAC
>DASXAN010001045.1:0-1803 GCA_036406755.1 Gemmataceae bacterium | reverse complement strand
ACTCCGCGTCGCGGCTAACCACGATCATTTCAACTCAAAGCACGCCAGCTCCTCCGCGTTCCGCACGTACAGCCGGCCGCCGGCCACCGCCGGGTGGTTCCACGTCTTGCCCTCCACCGCCCGGAACCGGCCCAGCTCCCGGTGCCCCGCCGGGTCCGCCGCCAGCAGCACCGCGTCGCCCGTCTCGGTCGTCACCAGCAAGAGCCCCTGCTCCGCCAGCAGCACCACCTGCCCGTGCCCGTACCGGCCGTCCTTCCACCGCCGCTTGCCCGTCGCCAGGTCCAGGCAGCAGAAGATGTGGCCATCGAACCCGTAGGCGAACCCGTCGCGGACGACCGTGTCGTTGAACGACGGCTTCAGGTCCCGCGACTGCCACCGCCGCTCGGCCGACCACGCCGCGCTGTCGTGGCTCACGTCGATCAGAGCCGTGCCCAGGTCCGCCTCCGACGAGACGAGCACTTGATGGTCGTTGATCGCCCGCGGCTGGATCGACCGCGGCGCCCCCGGCGGCAGCGGGATGGCGTGCGACCAGAGGACCGCCCCGGTAGCCGGGTCCACGGCTGACACGCCGCGGTCGGTCAGCGTCAGGATCTGCGGCACGCCCGCGAGCGCCGCCGGCTGCGGTGACGTGTACGAGCCGACGCCCACGTCGGCCGTCCAGGCCGGCGCACCCGTATCCATGCGATACGCCGCCAGCCCCTTGCCGGCGTCGCCGCCCATGAGCACGACCACCAAGTTACCCACGACCAACGGCGAGCTGCAAAACGCCCACTGCGGCCGGGACGCCGCGGCGTCGGCGGCCGCGTCCCGGGACCAGACCGACTCGCCGGTGGCCCCGTTCAGGGCGACCAGCTTGCCGGCCGCGGTCAGGGCGAACACCCGCCCGCCGGCCACGGCCGGCGTCGCCCGCGGCCCGGCCCCGGACACCGGCTCCTCGAACCGCCCCGATTCCGTATGCGCCCACACCTCCCGGCCGGTGGCGGCGTCGTAGCAGACGACGGCCTCGGCGTCGCCCCGCTGCTCCTGCGTGAACAGCCGGCCGCCGACCACCGCCACCGACGACCAGCCCGGCCCGACCCGGTGCCGCCACAGTTCCTTCGGCGGGTGGGCCGACCAGTCGGTGGAAATCACCAACCCGCGGACGACGCCATCCCGGTCCGGGCCGCGGAAGCCGGGCCAGTCGCCGGGGCCGGGCGACAGGTCCGCGGCCGGGGCGGCCGACTCGCCCGCCGACTGCCGCCGCTCGGCGAGGAACTGGTCCTCCGCCGTCGGCGTCCACCGCCACCGCACGTCCGACCGCTGCTCCCCGTCCAGGCCGTTGATGCGGATCACGGTGAACAACGCCCACGTGGCGACGACGACGCCCAGCAGCCCGAGCCGCCGCACGTTGACGGGCGCCCGCCGGCTGAAGTACAGCCAGGCGAGGCCGGTGGTGAGCACGGCCGGCAGGCCGATCATGAGCAGCCCGAACGGGCCGACCGACCGGTGGACGGCGAACGCCGCGATGACCCCGGTGCCGATGACGGTGAAAAACCCGATGGCCTTCTCGGCCCACCCGACCCGCCGCCGCGACCACCACCAGATCAGGAGCGCCAGCTCCAGCAGGATGGCCGCCCCGAGCCGGCTGAAAAACCGCGCCGGCGTGTTGAGGTCGAAGCGGTAGGCGGCGACGTTGGCGGCCCAGAACAGGCAGACGAGAAAGGCACCGATCCACAGCCGCGGCAGCCGGGCCGGGGCGGTGACGGCGGGCGGGATCGGATGAACGTCAACGGACATGCGTCGCCTCCTGTCAGGAGAGCCGCT
>DASXAN010001044.1:0-9730 GCA_036406755.1 Gemmataceae bacterium | reverse complement strand
GGTGGGCCTCGGTCGCTCCGCTCCCTCGACCCACCCTACACCGACACCGTCGAGCAGTTCGATTCGGTCCGCGTCGAAGGGTAATTCGGCGGCCAGGCGTCGCTGCGTCAGCACCACGGCCGGCTTGCAGTCGGCCAGAATGACGCCGAGCCGTTCCCGCGGCAGGGCCGGGTCGAGCGGCACGTACGCCCCGCCGGCCTTGAGCACGCCGAGCACGGCGACGACCATGTCGACGGACTTCTCGACGCAGACGCCGACCGTAACCTCGGGGCCGACGCCGCGGCGGCGGAGGTGGCGGGCCAGCCGGTTCGCCCGGCGGTTCAGCTCGCCGTAGGTGACGCGCTCGGCGCCGCAGACGACGGCCTCCGCATCGGGCCGCTCCGCCGCGCGGGCCTCGAACAGGTGGTGCAGGCACCGCATTTTGCCCCCCGTCATTGACGGGGGGCTAGTCGACACGCCCTCACCGATCGCCAACAGCTTGGCCCGCTCGTCGTCGGCCAAGAGCGGCAGGTCGCTTATCGGCCGCTCGGCGTCCCGCACGACCTCGTCGAGCAGCCGGCGGAAGTGGCCGGCCATCCGCTCGATCGTCGCCGCGTCGAACAGGTCGGTGTTGTACTCGAGGATGCCGACCAACCCGTCCGGCATCTCGGTCAGGCCGAGCGTCAGGTCGAACTTGGCCGTGCCGTTGTGGGCGTCGAACTGGAGGCGGTGCGTGACCCCCGGCAGCGGCGGGATGTGGACCGGGGCGTTTTGGAGGACGAACAGCACCTGAAATAGCGACGAGTGGCGGGCGTCGCGATTCGGGTTGACGGCCTGCATGACCCGCTCGAACGGCAGGTCCTGGTGGGCGTACGCCGCCAGGGCCGTCTCACGCGTCCGCCGCAAGAGTTCCCGGAACGACGGGTCGCCGGCCAGGTTGCCGCGGAGGACGAGCGTGTTGACGACGAACCCGATCAGCCCCTCGACCTCGGCCCGGTTGCGGTTGGCGATCGGCGAGCCGACGCAGACGTCGTCCTGGCCGGTGTAGCGGTGCAGCAGCGTCTGGAACGCGGCCAGCAGCGTCATGAACAGGGTCGCGCCGTCGCGCTTGCCGACGGCCCGCAGGTCGGCCACCAGGGACGGCGGGAAGTGCAGCGGGACGGTCGCCCCGCGGAACGTCCAAACGTGCGGCCGGGGCCGGTCGGTCGGCAGGGCGAGCAGCGGCGGGACGCCGCGGAGCTGCCGCTTCCAGTAGGCGAGCTGGCCGTCGAGCCGGCCGGCGGCCAGCCACCGCCGCTGCCAGTAGGCGAAGTCGGGGTACTGGATCGGCAGCGGCGGCAACAACTTCGCAAATCCCAAATCCCAAGCACCAAATCCCAAGGAGTCGGAGTTGGGATTTGGTGCTTGGGATTTGGGATTTCGTTCGGTGATTGCCCGGTAGAGTGTGGTGAACTCGTGCACTAGCACGCCGGTGGACCAGCCGTCGTAGGCGATGTGGTGCACGGTCATCAGGACGACGTGGTCCTGCGGCCCGAGCCGCAGCGCGGCCAGGCGGAGCATCGGCCCGCGGGCCAGGTCGAACGGCTTGCGGCCCTCCGCGTCGCTCAGCTCGCGGGCCTTGGCCTCCCGCTCCTCCGGCGGCAGGTGGCTGAGGTCCGTGACCTCCAGCGGCAGCGGCGCCGGCGGCAGCACTTCGACTACCCGCTCGTCGCCACGGGCGTGGAACGTGGACCGCAGTGCCTCGTGCCGGTGGACGATCGCCTCAAAGGCCCGCCGCATGACCTCGGTGTCGAACGGGCCGGTGATGCGGACCACGGCCGGGCAGTTGTAGGTGGTGTTGCCCGGCTCGAGCTGGTCGAGGAACCAGAGCGTCTCCTGGCCGAGGCTGAGCGGCAGCGGCTCGTCGCGCGGGGCGGGCGTCAGCGGGGCGGCCGACAGGCTGGGGGCGGCGGCCGGGGCCGAATGCTCGTCCACGGCCGCGGCCAAGTCGGCGAGCGTCGGCGCCTCGAACAGCCGCCGCAGCGGCACCTCGACGCCGAACTCGGCCCGGACGCGGGTGAGTAGCTGCGTCGCCAGCAGCGAGTGCCCGCCCAGGTCGAAAAAGCTGTCGTGCCGCCCGACCTTCTCGACCCGGAGTACGTCGGCCAAGGCGGCGGCCAGCTTCACCTCCGTCGGCGTACGGGGGGTGGCGTAGGCGGTGTCCAGGTCGGGCCGGGTCGCGTCCGGGGCCGGCAGGGCCTTGCGATCCACCTTGCCGCTGGGCGTCAGCGGCAGGGCCGGCAGGATGACGAACGCCGCCGGCACCATGTACTCCGGCAGCTTGCCGGCCAGGAAGGTGCGGAGGTCGGTGGTGCGGAATGTTATCGCCCTTGCTGGCGCGTCGGGCTCATCCGCGTCGGACTCACGCGGCACGACGTAAGCGACCAGCCGCCCGTCGTCGGCACCGGCGACGACGACCGCCTCGCGGACGGCCGGGTGCCGGGTCAACGTCGCCTCGACCTCCCCCAGCTCGATGCGAAACCCGCGGACCTTCACCTGGTGGTCGAGGCGGCCCAGATAGTCGAAGGTGCCGTCGGGCAGCAGCCGTGCCAGGTCGCCGGTCTTGTACAGCCGGCCGCTGGATGCGAACGGGTCGGGGATGAACCGCTCGGCCGTCAGGTCCGGGCGGTGCCAGTAACCGCGGGCCACCTGCACGCCGCCGATGTGCAGCTCGCCCGGCACGCCGACCGGCTGTATTTGCAGGTTTGCGTCGAGGATGGCAATGTGCGTATTCGCCACCGGCCGGCCGATCGGCACCACCCGCCGTGAGTCGGCCGGGTCGCACCGCCAGTGGGTCACATCCACGGCCGCCTCGGTCGGGCCGTACAGGTTGTGCAGGGCGACGCCGGGGAACCGGGCGGCGAACTGCTGCTGCAAGTCCCAGGACAGCGCCTCGCCGGAGCAGACGACGTGCCGCAGGCTGGTGGGCGAGCGACGGGGCGTGTCCCTGCCGGCTTGCAAGAACGCCTGCAACATCGACGGCACAAAGTGTAGCACCGTGATCCGCTCGGCGGCGATCAGATCGGCCAAGTAGGTCGGGTCGCGGTGCCCGCCGGGCCTGGCGACCACCAGCCGCGCCCCGGCCAGCAGCGGCCAGAAGAACTCCCACACCGAGACGTCGAAGCTGTACGGCGTCTTTTGGACCCCGCAGTCGGCGAGCGTCAGTCGGCACTCGGCCTGCATCCACACGAGGCGGTTGACGATGCCGCGGTGCGTGTTCATGCACCCCTTCGGGGCGCCGGTCGACCCGGACGTGTAGATCACGTACGCCAAGTGGTCCGGCGTCACGTCCACGCCGGGGTCGGCGGCGTCTTCGTCCGCCCACAGTTTTGCGTCGGCGTCCAGCCGCAGGAGCTTGGCGGAGGTCGGGATGGCCGCGGCGAGCCGGTCGAGCGTCAGCACGACCGGGGCGGCCAGGTCGCCGAGCAGGAATTCGACCCGCTCCCGCGGCAAGTCCGGGTCCAGCGGCACGTACGCCCCGCCCGCCTTGAGCACCGCCAGCACGCCGACCACCATCTCGACCGACCGCTCGACCAGCAGCGACACCGGCACGTCCGGGCCGACGCCGTGCCGCCGTAGGTGCCGGGCGAGGCGGTTGGCCCGCTCGTTCAGGTCGCGGTAGGTCAGCGTCCGGCCGTCGAAGGACACCGCGACCGCGTCCGGCGTGCGGCGGACCTGGTCCTCAACGAGCCGGTGCAACGGCACGGCCGGCCGGTCCACCGCCGGACCGCGGCCGGCGGCCAGAACGGCGGCCCGCTCGTCGGTCGTCAGCAGCGGCAGCTCGGCCACGTGCCGGTCGGGGTCGGCCGCGGCCGCTTCGAGCAGCGTGCGGAAGTGGCCCATCCACCGCTCGACCGTCGCCGCGTCGAACAGGTCGGTGTTGTACTGCAGCGCCGCGTCCAGCCCGCCGCCCGACTCCTCGACCAGAAGGTTCCAATCGAACGGCACGGCTCGCACGTCCAGGTCCACCGGCTCCAGCACCACGTCGCCGACGTGCAGGCGGGCCGCGTGGCCGTTCCGTCCGACGGCGGGGGCGGCGGACCGCTTCAGCGAGAACGCCGCCTGGAAGACGGGCGACCGGCTCAGGTCGCGGGCCGGCTGCAACCGCTCGACCAGCAGCGCGAACGGGAAGTCCTGGTGCTCCAGCGCGTCCAGCACCGTTTGCCGCGTCTGGCCGAGGAAGCCGCGGAAGGTGGGACGGCCGGACAGGTCGGCCCGCAGGGCGAGCATGTTGACGAAGTACCCGACGACGCCGGCGAACTCCGGCCGGCTGCGGCCGGCCACCGGCGTGCCGACGATCACGTCGTCCTGGCCGGTCAGCCGGTGCAAGAGCGCCTGGTAGCCGGCCACGAGGACGGCGAACAGCGTCGTCCCCTCGGCCTTGGCCAGGTCCCGCAGCCGGGCCGTCAGCCCGGGGCCGAGGCGAAAACGGTGGGTCGCCCCTTGCGGCGTTTGGACGGGTGGACGGGGGCGGTCGGTCGGCAGGTTCAGCGCCGGCAACTCGCCCCGCAGGCGGTTCTGCCAGTAACCCCACAGCCGCTCGCCGTCCGGGCCGGCGAGCAGGTCGGCCTGCCAGCGGACGAACTCGGCGTACGGCGGCGCCGGCGGCATCGCCGGTTCGGACCCGGCGCGGACGGCCGGGTAGAGATCCCGCACCTCCTCCATGATGACGCCGAGCGTCCAGAGGTCGCTGACGACGTGGTGGACCACGAGGAGCAGGATGCACTCGGCCGGGCCGCGCCGGAACAGGACCGCCCGGAACACGGGACCGGCTTCGAGGTTGAACGGCCGGTGGGCCTCCGCGTGCAGCCGGCGGTCGAGTTCGTCCTCCGGCCAGGCGGCCGCGTCGTGCACGTCCAGGGTTGGGGTGACGGCGTCGTAGACGAGTTGCACCGGGCCGTCGCCGCGGTCCAAGAACGTGCTCCGCAGGCAGGCGTGCCGGGCCATCAGCGCGCGGAGCGTCTTCCGCAGGGCGTCCGGGTCGAGGGCCGGGCGGACGCGGGCGCAGAAGTGCAGGTTGTAGGCGGCGCTCTCGGGTTCGAGGTGGTGCAGGAACCATAGCGCCCGCTGGCCGTAGCTCAGCGGCGTGGCGGCCGGCGGCGGCGAACCGTTGGGCGACTGCCCCGCCGCCTTCCGCCGCAGCAGCTCCGCCAGCAGGGCGCGCTTCTGCTCCGCGGAGAGGGAGACAGCGGGGGCCGCGGGGCACCCAGCTCCGCTGGGTCGATCCATGTCATCAGTCCCCTTTCTCGCCGGCGGTCAGCTCGGCGAGGAGTGCGTCCACCTGGTCGTCGCTGAGGTCGTCCAGGCGGGCGAGCAGTTGTCCGGCCGCCTGCGCGTCCATCCCATCCGCCGACGGGGTGGGGGCAGGGAGCGGGGCCATCTGCCCGGCGAGGAACTGCGCCAGGTCGCGGACGCTCGGCCCCTCGAGGAACTTGACCATCGGCACGGACACGCCCAGGTCGGCCTCGATGCGGTTCTTCAGCTCGATGGCCATGAGCGAGTCGATGCCGACGTTGTTGAGCGGCTGCTCGACGTCCAGGGCGGCCGCCGACAGCCGCAGGACGCGGGCCGCCTGCTCGCGGAGCTGGCCCTCGAGGATCGGCTGCCAGTCGTCCGGCGGCACGCCCCGCAGGGCGTCGCGGTTCAGGGCACTCGGGACGCGGGCTGCCGGCGCCTCGACCGGGGCGGCGTCCGGCCCGGCGAGCTGGGCCAACAGCGGCGGCAGCCGGCCGCCGGCCGTGCGGCGGTACGCGGCCCAGTCGGCCGGGATGACACCGACCTGCGGCACCGCCGCGGCGAGCAGCCGGCCGAACAGGTCCAGCCCGCGGGCCGGGGGAATCAATCCCAAACCCCAAGCACCGAATTCCAAACCCTCGGCTTGGGGTTTGGGGTTTGGGATTTGGGATTTGCCGGCGGTGCGGCCGGCCATGCCGGCCCCGGCCCACGGCCCCCAGTTGACGCTGACCGCCGGCAGACCGCGGGCCCGCCGGTAGGCGGCGAGGGCGTCCAGGGCGGCGTTGGCGGCGGCGTAGTTCGATTGGCCCGGCGAGCCCAGCACGGCCGCGGCCGACGAGAACAGGGCGAAGAAGTCGAGCCGCCGGCCGGCCGTCAGGGCGTGCAGGTGCCAGCCGCCGAGCAGTTTCGGGGCCAGCACCGCCCACAGCCGATCGCGGGTCTGCTGGAGCGCGATGCCGTCGTCGAGCACGCCGGCGGCGTGGACGACGCCCCGCAGCGGCGGCAGTGTGTGGTCAATGTCGGCGATCACGGCGGCGAGCTGGCCGTAGTCGGCGGCGTCGGCCCGGGCGACGACGACGTTGGCTCCCGCGGCACGCAGTTCGGCCAGTGCGGGCTCGCTCTCCGGCGTGGCCCCGCGGCGGCCGGTCAGGACGAGCGACCGCGCCCCGTGTGCGACCAGCCAGCCGGCGACCTGCAACCCCAGCCCGCCGAGGCCGCCGGTGACGAGGTAGGTGGCGTCGCCGCGGATCGCCGGCGGCTTGGCCGGTGCGGCGTCCGCGGCCGCGGTCAGTCGGGCGGCCAGCAGCTTGCCGTCGCGGAGGGCGAGCTGGTTTTCGTCGGCGTCCAGGGCCAGCGCCGCCGCCAGGGCGGGCAGGTCGCCGGCCGCCGGGGTCGGGTCAAGGTCCACCAGCGTGACCCGCAATTCAGGGTGTTCGTGGGCCAGCACGCGGCCGAGTCCCCACACCGGCGCCTGGGCGACGTGGGCCGCCTCGCCGTCTCCGACCGCCTGCGCGCCGCGGGTGACGACCCACAGCCGCGGGGCAACGCCGTTGCCGGTCAGCGTCTGGACCAGGTGTAAGACGCTGACGGCACCGGCCTCCTGGGCGGCGGCAAGACCGTCCGCAGGCAGCGCGTCTGGCGGCGGGGCGGACGCGGCGGCCATGTGAAGTACGCCGGTCAGGTCGCCCGATTCGCGCACCGACCGGCGGACCTGGTCGGCGTCAGAGGCCGCGACCACGACCCGGCCGGTCCCGCGGTCGCGGAGGACCGCCGCCAGCCGGTCGGCCGTGCGGGCGTCGTCGGCGACGACGAGCCACGTCCCGGACAGCCGCGGGGCTTCCGCCGGCATCGCGACCGGCCCCCACGCCGGCCGGACCAGCCACTTGTCCTCCGGCGCCGGTTCGCGGGCGTAGCCGTTGAGGGACGGCGCCGCGTAGCCGTTGTGGCCGTGCTGCCCGACCCGGCCGCCTCGCGGCGCCTCATACCAGCACCGCTCTCGCTGCCACGGGTAGCCCGGCAGCGGCACGACTCCGCCCGCCGGGACGACCTTCTCCCACGCCACCGCCGCGCCGGCCGCGTACAGTCCGCCGACGGCCCCGAGTAGGGCGGCCCGGTCGTCCTCGCCGCGGCGGAGCGACGCCAGCACGACGCCGGCCGTCTTGCGGTGCCGCAGGCACTGGTGCAGCGGCTCGGCCAGGGCCGCGTGCGGGCCGAGTTCCAGGAACAGGTTGAACCCGGCGGCGATCAGGGCGTCGGCCGCCGCGGCGAACTGGACCGGCTCGCGGAGGTTGCGGCCCCAGTAGGCGGCGTCGAGCTTGTCACCGTCGAGCGGGCCGCCGGTCACGGTCGAGTAGAACGGGACGCCCGCCGGCTTCGGCGTCAATCCGGCGATGGCGGCGGTTAGCTCGTCCCTCAGCGGGTCCATCTGCGGGCTGTGGAACGCCACCCGGCCGCGGAGGACGCGGTGGAACACGTCGCGGGCCGCCAGCGGCTTCAGCGCCTCCTCCAGCGCCTCCGGGTCGCCGGACCAGACGGTGGCCTTCGGCCCGTTGACCGCCGCCAGCGCCAGCCGGCCCTCGTAGCCGCGCAGCGCCGCCGCGGACTCCTCCGCCGTCAGCCCGACGGCCGCCATCTTGCCGCGGCCACTGAGCCGGTGCTGGAGCCGCGAGCGGTGGTGGACGACCCGGACCGCATCTTCCAGCGTGAGCGCCCCGGCGACGTAGGCCGCGGCGGCTTCGCCAAGGCTGTGGCCGACGACGGCCGCCGGCTCGACGCCCCACGACCGCCACAGCGCCGCCAGCCCGACTTGCAGCGCGAACAACACCGGCTGGACGCGGTCGGTGTCGTCGAGCTTCGCCGGGTCGTCCTGGCCCCGCAACTCCTCGACTATCGACCGGCCGGCCAGCGGGCGGAGAACGGCGTCGCACGCCTCGACGGCGGCGCGGAAGGCGGGTTCGGCGTCCAAGAGCCGCCGGCCCATGCCCCACCACTGCGGCCCCTGCCCCGCGAACACCCACACGGCCCGCGGCCGGCGGTTCGGCGGTCGGTGCCCGAATGACGTCCCGGCCCGCGGGTCGTCGGCCAGCCACGCCTTGAGGTTGTCGGCCAGCTCGGCCGGGCTCGCGGCGACAACGGCGAGGCGGTGGTCGTGGTGGCCGCGGCGGCGGGCGGCGGTGTACGCCAGGTCGGCGAGCGGCGTGTCGGTGTCGGTCAGGAAGTCGATCCACGACCGGGCCGAGTCACGGAGCGCCTCCGGGCTGCGGGCCGAAAGCGGCACGAGCGTAGGGTGGGTCGAACGAGCGGAGCGAGCGAGGCCCACCGACTCAACGGCAGTCCCCGCATCGGTGGGCCTCGGTCGCTCCGCTCGCTCGACCCACCCTACGGCCGGGGCAAGCGCTTCGAGCACGACGTGCGCGTTCGTCCCGCCGAAGCCGAACGAGCTGACGCCGGCCAGCGCCGGCCGGCCGCGGTCCGGCCACGGCCGCCGCTCCGTCACGACCCGCAGCGGCAACTGCTCGAACGGGATGTGGGGGTTCGCCTCGCGGAAGTGCAGGCTCGGCGGCACCTCGCCGTGCCTCAGCGCCAGCGCCGCCTTGACGAACCCGGCGATGCCCGCGGCCGATTCGAGGTGGCCGACGTTCGTCTTCACCGACCCGAGCAGGGCCGGCCGATCGCCCGGCCGGCCGTCGCCGAGCACGCTGCCCAGCGCCAGCGCCTCGATCGGGTCGCCTAGTGCGGTGCCGGTGCCGTGCGCCTCGATCAGGTCGACGTCGGCCGGGTTGACGCCGGCGTCGCGGTACGCGGCCCGCAGGACCGCTTCCTGGGCTTGTCGGTTCGGGGCGGTCAGGCCGTTCGACCGGCCGTCCTGGTTGACGGCGCTGCCGCGGACGACGGCGTACACCGGGTCGCCGTCGGCCAGGGCCTGGTCGAGCGGCTTGAGGACGACCACGCCGCACCCCTCGCTCCGCACGTAGCCGTTGGCGGCGGCGTCGAACGCCTTGCACCGCCCGTCCGGGGCCATCATGCCGGCGCGGGTGAAGTTGACCGTCAGGTCGGGGGTGAGGATCAGGTTGACGCCGGCGGCGACGGCCAGCTCGGTTTCGCCGCGGCGGAGGTCCTGGCAGGCGAGGTGGATGGCCACCAGCGACGACGAGCAGGCCGTGTCCACGGCCAGGCTCGGGCCGCGGAAGTCGAAGGCGTAACTGAGGCGGTTGGCGGCGATGCTCAGGGCGTTGCCGGTGCCGACGTAGGCGTCCAGCGTCGAGGCGTCGCCCTGCAGCCGGCCGTAGTCGTTGGCGGAGATGCCGACGTAGACGCCGACCGGCCGGCCGGCCAGCCGCTCCGGGTCCTGGCCGGCGTCCTCGAGCGCCTCCCACGCGACCTCCAGTAGCATCCGATGCTGCGGGTCGAGGAAGATCGCCTCGCGGTGCTTGATCCCGAAGAACTCGGCGTCGAACCGGTCGATGTCCCGGAGGAA
>DASXAN010001043.1:0-2056 GCA_036406755.1 Gemmataceae bacterium | reverse complement strand
GGCAGGAGCTGGCCGCGACGTTCCCGGGCGAGCCGGCCTACCAGGCCGACCTGGCGGCGACCCACCAGGCGTTCGGCGACCTGCTGGCGGCCACCGGCCGGTGGGCCGCGGCCGGCGAGGCGTACCGGGCGGCGCTGGCCCTGCGGGAGAAGCTCGCCGGCGGCGACGAGTGTCCGACGCGGGCCTTCGAGCTGGCCGTCACCCGCAACGCCCTGGGCCGGGTGCGGGCGGCGTCCGGCGACGCCTGCGGGGCCGAGGCGCTGGACCGGGCCGCGGTCGCCGCCCTGGCCGAGCACGCCGACGCCGGCCCGGGGTGGGAGCTGGCCCTGGCGGCGGCCGAGCTGGACCTGGGCCGGCTGCTGGCCGCCAACCGGGCGGAGGAGGCGGAGCCGGTCGCCCGCCGGGCCGCGGACCGGGCGGACGCGGTCGCGCGGCAGCTGCCCGCCGCCCCGGCCCCGCGGGAGCTGGCGGCCGGGGCGTGGGCGCTGGTCGGCGAACTCGCCGCCGACCGGCCCGACGCCGCCGCCGCGGCGTTCGCCAAGGCGCTGGCCGCCCGGCGGTGGCTGGCCGACCGGCCGGCCGCCCGGCCGCGGGACCGGGCCGAGCTGGCGTGGCTCTTGTGCACCTGCCCGGACTGCCGGTTCCGCGACCCGGCCGCGGCGGTGGCGGCGGCGACGGCGGCGGCCGACCAGGCCCCGCAGGACGCCCGGGTGTGGACGCGGCTGGGGGTGGCCCGGTGCCGGGCCGGGGACTGGCGGGCGGCGGCCGAGGCGCTGCAACGGGCGGAGAAGCTGCGGCCGGGCGGCGAGCGGACCGCCCGGCTGTTCCTGGCGGTGGCGTACCGCGAGCTGGGCGACGAGGCGGCGGCCCGGCAGTGGGCCGCCAAGGCGGAGGCGGGGCCGGCGGCGGCGGACGCGGAGTGGACCCGGCTGCGGGCGGAGGCGGCGGCGTGGCTGGACGAGTGACGCTTCGCCGGGAGGGCGAGGCTCCTGCCGAGCCGAGGGCGCTCCCGGCTCGGCAGGAGCCTCGCCCTCCCGGAGGAGCCTCGCCCTCCCGGCCGCGGTGCAGGAGTGGCGATCGCCGGTGCGTCGGTCAAGGACGGTGAGATGCACACATGAGCAGACTCTCTCAACGACGCCGCCCGGCCCTCCGGCCGGGTGACCGGCCCCCGCGACTCACCCTGGAGGCGCTGGAGGCGCGGTGCGCCTGCGCGGCCGGGGCCGTCGCTAGCGCCCTCGCCGCCGTCGGCACCCCGGTCGTCGTGCCCCGGCCGCCGGACCCGCCGGCCCGCGTCGGCGTCATCCTGGGGGACGTCCCGCCCGGCGCCGCGGTCACACCGGCCGTGGTGAGGGCGGGGGTTATCCGCCTGGATCTGGCGGCCGGCGTGCCGCTCTTCGACCCGGCCGGCCACGCGGACGTCGCCGTGGCCCGGTCGGTCGACCCGTCGGCCCCCGTCGGCGCCGCCCTGCCGGGCGGCCCGCCCGGCACCGCGATCACGCCGGCCGTGGTGAAGGCGGAGGTGGTGCACCTGAAGCTGACGGCCGGGGTGCCGTACACCGGCCCGGTCGCCCACATGGACGCCGACGACTCGACGTTCGGCGCCGACGACGCCACCCACCTGGCCGTCCACATCGACTGGGGCAACGGTCAGGCCACGTCCGGGGTCGTGCAGGTCGGGACCGGCGGCGGGTACGACGTGGTCGCCACGGCCGCGTACTCGTCCCCCGGCGACTACGCCGTGACCGTCCAGGTGGCGACGGCGGACGGGTCGATGATGATGACCGCGGCCGGCGAGGCGGACGTGGCGGCGGCCGCCCCGTCGTCGCTGGAGGACGCCCCGCGGGTGCCGCCGCAGGTGACCCCGGCCCCCGGCCCCGCCCAGGCCGATTCCGGCGGCGGCAATTTCTCCACCGCCGGGGCCGACGCCGCCGCGACGCGGTCGGCGTCCCGGCCGCCGGCCGACACCGGCGGGGCGGTGCCGTGGGTCCGCCTGCCCGACCCGCGGCCGGTTTCGCCGGTCGCCCCGCCGGCCGGTCCGGACCGGCCGGCGGGGCGA
>DASXAN010001042.1:0-4170 GCA_036406755.1 Gemmataceae bacterium | reverse complement strand
CGGAGTGGTTGCCGAATCTGCTGCTTGGCACGCCTGGCCAGATGGCCAGGCGGCTGGCCGTAGAGCGCGGGGGTGTCTGTCGCGGAACATGGCAGGATGTGCTCAAGCCTGACCAGCGGCAACGAAGTCGCCTCCGGCCGGTCTCATTCGCCAGAGGAAATTCGTTTGACGACACGAGCCTGGCGCGCGACGATCGGGGGACCGGGCCTCTCCCACCTCGCCCCGGAGTCGTGCCATGTCCGCCGTGGTGCCCGTGATGCCGACCGGCCGGCAGCGGAAGGTCGGCCGACTGATCACCATCCTCAGCGTTCCCGTCGTCGCCCTCGGGACCGTGGCCTACACCAACGCCCCGGCCGCGAACGCCGGGGCCGTCCACCTGACCCCGGCCGAAGGCCTCGGCATCGGGCTGATCGCCTGCGGCGTCACCTGCCTGCTGGCGGGGTTGGCCGTGTGGGTCCACGCCGCCGCCACGGAGGCGAAGGCGGCCGACGACGGCGTCCACTCACGGGTCAACCACTGGCGCGGCCCGGCCGTCCCGGTCCGCCGCCGCTGACCGGTCCGCGGTGGGATCGGGCTCCGTTCAGGATTTGCGCGCGGCCGCGGCGACTGACGTCGGGGCCGCCGCGGCCCCGTTGGACAACGACCGGGACGCCGCGGCCAGCAGGTCGCAGAGGGTGTCCACATCCACCGGCTTGACCAGGTGGTGGTCGAACCCGGCCTCGCGGGAGCGGACGCGGTCCTCCTCCCGGCCGTAGCCGGTGACGGCGACGATCACGGCCCCCTTGGTATCGGCCGCGTCCCGCAGCCGGCGGGCGACCTGGAAGCCGTCCATGCCCGGTAGGCCGATGTCCAACACGACCGCCTCCGGCCGGAACTCGCCGGCGGTGGTCAAGGCGGCGGGGCCGTCGTGGGCCAGCCGCACCTCGTGCCCGCCCAGCCGCAGCAGCCGGGCCAGGCTCTCCGCCCCGTCCACGTTGTCGTCCACGACCAGCACCCGCAGGCCGTGCGGCGGGGCCTCCGCGGCGTACGGCCCGTCCGCCCCGTTGCCGCCGGCGGACTCCGCCCGGTCCGCCAGCGGCAGGCGGACGGTGAACTCGCTCCCCCGGCCCGGGCCGTCACTCGCCGCCGTCACCGTCCCGCCGTGCAGCTCCACCAGCCGCCGGACCAGGGTCAACCCAATCCCTAGCCCGCCCTCCGACCGGTCCAGCGAGTGGTCCCCCTGCGTGAACAGGTCGAACACCCGGGGCAGCATGTCGGGCGGAATGCCGATGCCCGTGTCCCGGACGCTCAGGACCGCCAGCCCGAGCGGGCGGGCGGGGTCCTTCTCCGCGCAAGCCGCGTCGGCCGTCAGCCAGACCCGGCCGCCGGGTTCGGTGTACTTGGCGGCGTTGTTGAGCAGGTTGGTGAGCACCTGGGCGAGTCGGGCGGGGTCGCCGTTGACCCAAAGCGGCTGTTGGGTCACGGATACTTCCAGGCGGTGCCGGCGGGCTTCGATCTCGGGCCGGCTGGCCTCGACCGCCTGGGCGACGACGGCCGCCACGTCCACCGGCTCCGGCCGCAGCCGGATCTTCCCCCGGGTGATGCGGGAGATGTCCAGCAGGTCGTCCACCAGCCGGACGAGGTGCCGCACCTGGCGGTCGATCACCCCGCCGGCCCAGTTGAGCGCGGACGGGTCGGTCCCGGTCGCCCGCAGGACGGCGACGGCGTTGCGGATCGGGGCGAGCGGGTTGCGGAGCTCGTGCGCCAGCATCGACAGGAATTCGTTCTTCTGCCGGTCGGCCTGCTGCACGTCCTCGTACAGCCGGGCGTTGTCCAGGGCGATGGCGGCCCGGGAGGCGAGGTCTTCCACCAGGGTGAGGTCGTCCGGCTTGTGGGCCCGGCCCGAGGGGCCGTAGGCCAGCGTGAGCACGCCGAGGGTACGGCCGCGGGCGCGCAACGGGACGACGGCCGCCGACCGCACCCGGCAGTCGGGCGGGGCGGGGCAGTCGGCCGGCGACGGGTAGGAAATGTCCAGGCCGTCCAACACTTCCGCCTCGCCCCGGTCCAGGGCCCGATCGACGGCGTCGCGGAGTTCGTCCCGCGGGCCGTCCGGGCTGGTCAGCCGCAGGCGGCGGACCTCCCGGCCGGGCGGCGTCACCCAGGCCAGCTCGGTCCGCCACGGCTGGCCGTGGTCCCCGGCCAACGTGACGCCGGCCAGGTCGGCCAGGAACGGCACCGCCTGCCGGGCGAGGGTGCGCGCCGTCGTGTCCGGGTCGAGGGACGCGGCCAGGGCACGGCTGACGTCGGCCAGGAAGTTGGACCGGCGGTTGGCCTCCTCGGCGGCGGCCCGCTTGGACCGCTCCTCGGCCAGGGCCACCCGCTCCTCCGCCTGCCGCTTGACCTGCCGGGTCATGCGGAACAGGTCCACGAACACCTTCACCTTGGCCCGGAGTACCTCGGGGATGACGGGGGTGAGGATATAGTCCACCGCCCCGTGGGCGTACCCCTGGGCGGCGCGGACCTCGTCGGCGAATGCGGTGACGAAGATGATCGGGGTGTGGGCCGACTTCTTCCGCTGCCGGATCAGGGCGGCCGTCTCCAGCCCGTCCATCCCCGGCATGTACACGTCCATGAGGATGACGGCGAACTCCCGCCGCAGGACTTCGGACAGCGCCTCCGCCCCGGTCCGGGCGACGACCAGGTTCTCCCCGAGCTCGTCCAGGATGGCCCGGTAGACGAGCACCTTCTCGGGGAGGTCGTCCACGATCAGGATGTCAACCTTTTCGTCCGGCATCACAACCTCGGCGGCCGGGTCGTGCGTGGCGAGTGGTCAACCGGCACCACTCGCCACGCACCACCACCTACCGGTGCAGCCACGCCCGCAGAACGGCCAGCATCTGCTCCGTGTCCACCGGCTTGGACAGGTAGTCCCACGCCCCGGCCTCGATGCACTTCTCCCGGTCCCCCTTCATGGCCTTGGCCGTCACGGCGACGATCGGCAGGTTCTTCAGCGCCGGAATCTTGCGGATCTCCCGCATCGTCTCCATCCCGTCCATCTCCGGCATCATAATGTCCATCAGCACGATGTCGATGGCCGGGTCCGACTGGAGGATGCGGATGGCGTCCCGGCCGTTGTCGGCCGAGGCGATCACCATCTCGTGCTCCTCCAGGACCGTGGAGAGGGCGAAGATGTTCCGCATGTCGTCGTCCACGATCAGCACCTTCTTGCCGGCCAGCAGCTTGTCCGACTGGTGCAGGTCCATCAGCACCTGCCGCCGCTCCTCGGGCAGGTTGGTCATGGCCCGGTGCAGGAAGAACGTGGTCAAGTCCAGGAGCCGCTCCGGCGACTGGACGTGGCGGACCGTGCAGGTGTCGGCCAACCGCTTCCACTCCCCGGTCCCGTCGGCGGGGGCGTCGCCGTCCCCGTAGACGATGACCGGTAGCCGGGCGACGGCCGTCTCAACCGTGTCCCCGTCGGCCAGCAGGGCGGTGGCCAGGTCGGTCACGCCGGCGCCGGCGACGACGCAGTCCGTCCGCCGCTCGCGGAGCATCTGGCGGGCGGCGGCCCCGTCGGCCACGGCCGTCACCTGCACGTCCTCGGCGGCCACACTGTCCAGGATACGGGCCCGGCGGTCGGCGTCCGGGTCCACCACCAGCAGGCTCTTGACCGGCCGGCTGACGAAGTCGCCGACGTAGTCCAGGAGGGCGTCGAGCACGTCCCGGCTCTGGATCGGCTTGGCCACGAACGCCAGCGCCCCGGACGCCAGCGCCCGGTCCCGGGACTCGTCCGTGGACACCACGCACACCGGAATGTGGCGGGTGGCGACGTCGTTCTTCAGCCGCTCCAAGACCCGCCACCCGGCGATGTCCGGCAGGTAGATGTCCAGCGTGATGGCGTCCGGCTTGTACTCCCGGGTCAGCGTCAGGGCGGCCGCCCCCAGCGACGTCACCAGCCCCTTGAATCCCCGCTCCCGGGCGGCGTCGAGCAGGAACCGGGCGAACCCGACGTCGTTCTCGACGATCATGAGCACCCGGTCGCCGGGGCGGACGTCGTCCCGGTCGTCGCCGTGCTCGTTGACCACCAGCTCCGGGACCGGCTCCGGCTCGGCCTCGCGGGGCAGGTGGTGGCCGTTCCGCTCGGCGCGGCCGTCGGCCTCCCCGAGGGTCGGGGCCGGCGGGGCGGCCGGGACC
>DASXAN010001041.1:0-3674 GCA_036406755.1 Gemmataceae bacterium | reverse complement strand
GCTTACGAAGACACCGAAACGCCCAGTGTGCATGCGCAGGTGCGCGAACAGGACGAGCAACTGCAACGCGCCCTGCGCGAACTGCCCGGCCATTACCGGCAGGTGCTTCAGCTGCACTCGTCGGAGGGCTTGACGTTCGTGCAAATCGCCGAGAAACTGGAGAGCACGCCCGACGCCATCCGTAAACTCTGGGGACGCGCCGTCGAAGAACTGGCGAAACTCCTGGACTCGCCCCATGAATCCTCACGATGATGCTCCCAACGGCGGGGAGCAATTTACCCTCCTCGGACGATGCAGATGGACGTCGCGCGTTTGAGAGGGCAAGAAAGGGCAAGAAAGGGTGTCAGGAACCTTTAGGGATCTGTAAAGTTTCCTGATATCTTTCGGGCCGTTTCTGGCTGCAACGTCCTCGCGGAACGGGCGGCGCCTTAGCACGTCTCCGTCTGGTTGATCGCGTCGATGAGCTGACGCAGCCGGCCGAGACTGCGGCGATCGAAGCGGAAACGCAAACGCGGCAGGTGGATCACATGTGTGTCGTTCGCCTCCTCCGTCAGCGCCTCGGTCTGCTCGAACGTGCCGGCCACGAGCATATCGGCGAACTCGTCGCGGATGCGCTCCATCATGTCCTCGGACAGTCGATGTTGCAGCCGCAGCAGCAAATCGCCGTGAACGTAGCGCATGCTGTGGTAGACGCGGTAGAACTGGAGCGCCTCGGCGACGGCCTCGTCCACCGAGTCGGTGACTTTGAACAGCGACATGTCGGCCGGCGAGATCAGTTCCCGCGTCAGCAGCTCGTCGGCGATGTAGTCGCGCCAGCGCGCCCAGTAGTCGCCGCCCGGTTCGTCCACCATGACGATAGGAAACATCTGGCTCTTGCCCGTCTGCACCAGCGTCAGCACCTCGAACCCCTCGTCCTGCGTGCCGAAGCCGCCGGGGAACAGGACGACCGCGTCGGACTCCTTCACGAACAGCAGCTTGCGGGTGAAGAAGTACTTCAGGTGCATCAGCTTGGTGTCGCCGGCGATCACCGAGTTGGCCGACTGCTCGAACGGCAACAGGATGTTGACGCCGATGCTGTTCTCCCGCCCGGCGCCGACGTGGCCGGCCTCCATGATGCCGCTGGCCGCCCCGGTGATGACCATGAAGCCTTCCTGGGCGACCAGGCGGCCGAACTCCACCGCCTGCTTGTAGGCCGGGTCGTCCGGCGGCGTCCGGGCCGACCCGAACACCGTCACCTTCCGCCGGCCACGGACCGGGGCGAACACCTTGAACGCGTAACGCAGCTCCCGCAGGGCCGTGCTCAGCAGCTTGACGTCGCCGCGGTTGGCCTTGTCGCGGAGGAGCTTATCGGCCGTGTCCTTGATCTGCTGCACCAGCTCGTCGATGCCGCCCGGCTGGGGGATGTCGGCCGCGGACGGGGCCTGCTCTTCAGGGAAGGAATGGAGGTAGTCGCTCTCGGCGCGGTGCATGCTCATCCACGGGCTCTCGGGTCCGGGCGGAATGGCGCGCAGCACTCCGCGGAAATGGGGCGGCGGCCACCGTGCCTGTTTTAGTCGGACCCGCCGAGCGCTTCCAGTGCCTCCGCCTTGGTGGCATAGAGCGCCCAGAGCGTGTCCAGCGACGTGAGGCGGAGCAATTCCCGGACCCGGTCGGAGACGCCGGCCAGGACCAACTCCGCCCCCTGCTTCTTGACCAGCAGGTGGCAGCGGAGCAGGAACGAGATGAACACCGACCCGAAGAAGCTGACCCGGCTCAGGTCCACGATCAGGCCGTTCGGCGGCCCCTCCTTGAGCGGGGCGAGGACCATCTGGGCCGCCTGCTCGACGAGGTTCTCGGGCATCTCCTCGATCGCCGGCGACGGCGTGACGACGGCGATGTCGCCGCGGCGTTCGATCTGGAACGACTCGCCGCTGACGCCGGCGGTTCGGGTGCTCATCGGCGCGTCCTCCGGGCGAGGCAGGGGCCAGCCCCCCAGGCTACCCGCCCGCGGCGGCCGGATCAAGCACCGGGGCCGGTCCAGGCGGCAGTAATTTCGTCTAAGCCGCCGAACAACCGGTCCGGCCGGGCCTCGTCGAGGGCCGGCCGCGCGTCCGAACCCATTGCCACGACCCAGGTTTTTACGCCGGCCGCCCGTCCGGCGTTCACGTCGATCGTCGAATCGCCGACGTACAATGCCTCGCCCGATTCTACGTCCAGCCGCTTGAGCGCGGCCAAGAGCATGTCCGGGGCGGGTTTGGGCCGGCCGACGTCCTCCGGCCCCAGGACGGCCGCAAACCGGTCGGCAACGCCGAGCGAATCGAGCAGAGCCCGGGTGAAGCCGACGGGCTTGTTGCTGCACACGGCGAGCTTCACACCCCGCTCGTGCAGCGTGGCGATCAGTCGATCGGCTCCGGGCATCAGCCGCGTCAGTTAGCGCATGACTTGCAAGTGGTGCGCCCGGTACACCCGCCCGTCGCGTGATGGGTCGCCGCCGGGCACCGTCTTGGCGAGCAGGTGTTCCGGCCCGCGGCCGACGTGCGGCTTGACGGCCACCACCCCTAGCGGCCGCAGCCCGTAGTGGGCCCGCACGTGGTTCACGCTGGCGGCGATGGCGTCGTAGCTGTCGCCGAGCGTGCAGTCGAAGTCGAATACGACGGCCCGAAACCGCGGCCGGCCTTCGGTCACGATGCCCCTCCCGCCGGGCGGCGGCCGACCGCCGTGAATCCTCCCCGGCCGACAGTGTATCCAACTCCATAGTGGCGGTCAGCCGGCCTGCCCGGCGACGCCGGGGCCGGATATGGTAACACCGGGGAGGCGGCCCACGTCTCCGCCCCGGAGGACGCCATGCCGGACCCTGCGACCGGGCCAGCCGACGGCCCCCCGCTGACCGCCGAACGGGTGTTCCGGGAATACGCCCCGCGGGTGTACAACCTGGCCCGGCGGATGCTCGGCAACGACGCCGACGCCGAGGACGTGACCCAGGACGTGCTCCTCCAGGTGGTGCGGAAGCTGGGCACGTTCCGCGGCGAGTCGGCGTTCCCGACCTGGCTGCACCGGGTGACCGTCAACGCCGCGTTGGCCCATCGCCGCAAGCGGGCCAGCCGCCAGGCGCACCAGTCGGGCGAGTCGCTCGACGCGGTGCTGGACGACGGCCACGGCCAGCCGCACCCCGGGTCCACGCGGCCGTGGTCGGTGTCGCCGGACCAGCCGGTGCTGGACGCCGAGACGCACTGGCTGATCGAGGACGCCATCGCCCGGTTGCCGGAAGCCTACCGGGACGTGTACGTCCTGGCCGACGTGGAGGGCCTCCCCAATGCCGAGATCGCGGACATGTTGAACCTGAGCGTGCCGGCAGTGAAGAGCCGGCTGCACCGGGCCCGGCTGATGATGCGAGACGCCCTGGCGCCGCACTTCGAGGAGGTGGCGTCATGAACATCGACTGTAGCAAGCTGGCCGACCTGCTCTTCGACTTCGTCAGCGGCGAGCTGCCCGACGACCAGCGGGAGTTCCTCGAGGCACACCTGAAGGCGTGCCCGCCGTGTTACGTCCATGTCGAAACCTACCGGGTGACGATCACCCTGTCCCGGAAGCTGCCCTGTCACGGACTTCCGCCGGAGTTCGAGCGGCGACTGCGGGAGCTGCTCATCCGAGAGTGCCCCGGGCAGATGGGGGCCGGCGAATAGGCTTCGCGGCGC
>DASXAN010001040.1:0-8794 GCA_036406755.1 Gemmataceae bacterium | reverse complement strand
CGCGGCGCACGTCGTCGGCGAACAGGTGCATCACGGCTCACGCCCTCCGTCACCGCGAATCGCCCGGACTCCACCCGTCCAACATGTCCACCGGGTGCTGGAACCGGAACCAGACGAAGAACCCGTAGATCACCAGCACGGTTCCGACGAATAGCAGCCACCACAGCCGCCAGTCCTCCCAGCCGGAGTACTTCTTGCGCTGATCCTCCGGCAGGGCGGCGTACCGGGCGGACCAGATGATTCCGTCCGTCTTCTCCCGCGGCGGCGGATCGGTCAGGAGCGAGGTGACGATCATCACCCCCATGCAAAACACCCAAGCGGCCAGGGCCCGGTAGTAACGGTTGTTGTACGGCCGCAGGGCTTCGACGGCGGGGAAGAGATAGAACGTGAGAAACGCCGTGACCGCGAACCCGAGCACGACGGTCGCCATGGCCGCCGGCGCGGTCGCCCGCCGCCAGAGCAGGCCGAGGGTGAAGACCACCGCGAACGGCGGGGCGATGAAGAAGAACACCTGCTGCACCAGGATGAACAGCGTCTCTTTCCGCGTCGTGTAGTACAGGGCGATCGCCATACCGACGAGCAGAATTACCGCGCCGGACGCCTGGCCGAACCGGACCTGTTGCTTCTCCGACGCGTCCGGGCGGACGAGCTTCCGGTAGAAGTCGATCGTAACCAGGGTCGAGGCCGAGTTCAGCACCGACGACAGGTTGGACATCAGGGCCGCGGCCATGGCGGCCAGGATCAGGCCGCGGAGCCCGGTCGGGATGAGGTTCTGGACCAGCGTCAGGTATGAGGCGTCCGGACGGGGCAGCGCCCGGTACAGGGCGAAGGCGATGATGCCGGGCACCGTGAAGAAGAAGGGCGTGACGATGTGCAGGAACCCGGCCCCAACGACGCCCATCCGCGCGTTGTATTCGTCCTTCGCCGCCAGTACCCGCTGGACGACGTGCTGGGACGTACACGAGTACCACAGGCCGACGGTCAGAAACCCGGTGAACACGCCGGCGACCGGAAACTGGTCGTGGTTGACCGGCAGGAAAACCTGGAACTTATCCGGGTACTCGCGGACCAGGGTGTGAAAGCCCCCGGCGTGGTAGAGGCCGAGGACGGGGACGAGGACGCCACCCGCGGCGAGGACGACGACCTGCATGAAATCGGTCCACGCGGCGGCCCGCAACCCGCCGTAGATCGTGTACGCCCCAGTGACGACGCCGAAGAAGACGATCCCGGAAGCAACGGGCAAGCCGAGCATCGACTCCAGGGCGACGCCGCCGGCAAACAAGGTACCGGCGATAATGGCGCCGACGTAGCCGGCAATGAGTGAACCCGAGAACACGTAGCGGCAGGCGGTGTTGTACCGCCGCTCCAAGAACTGCGGCACGGTGTACAGGCCGGTGCGGACGTAGTACGGCAGGAAGATCCAGATGAACAGCGAGTAGATAATCCAAGTGTTCCACGATCCGGTGGCCGGGACGATGCCATACTTGTAGGCGGCGCCGGCGTTGGCGATGAAGTGCTCGGCCGAGACGTCGGCGGCGACCATCGACGTGGCGACGACGTACCACGGCAGCGTCTTGCCGCCGAGGAAGTACGCCTTGGACGACGTCCGGCCACGGCGGGAGACGAGGAACCCCAGGGCCACGGCCGCAACCATGTAGGCGGCGAACACGGCCAGGTCCAGGCCATTGAGCGGGATGGCGGTGTTCATGCGGATCGCCCGTCCGGATCGTCTCTCAGTGGCAGCTGCCCGAGAAACCCGACGACCTTCCACACGCCGCGCCGGCGGTGGGCCCGGTACAGCGTCTGCCGGCGGCCAGTGAGCAGCGTCCCGTCCGCCAGCGGCAGGTCGCCGAAGAACTGCTTGTGACACAGCGCCCGGTCGCCGGCCAAGTCGATCCGTGTCAGGTGCGTGCGAGCGTAGATCCCCTGTCGGTGTGTCAATCCAACGAACCGCCGGGCGACAAACTGTCTCGACTGCTCCAGCCAGGAATCGCGGTAGCTCGCCAGCGTCGGAAACGCAATCCGCCAGTCGGCCGGGTCGGTCGAATGGCCGCAGCGGACGCCCTCAAAGTTCTCGGCGTCGAAGTCGCCTTCGATCGCGGCCCAATCGCCTGCAACGAAGGCATCACTGTCGGCCGCCACCAGTCGCTGCCAGAGGGCGTGCCGGTCCGGGTCGGCCGCCGGGTCGAACGGGCTGACCATGTTCCGCTCGGCGTAGGCGACGTAGTCGGTCATAGCACCTTCACCGCCACGGCCACCGGCCGCGACCGGTCGATCCGCACGGGGTTCCGCAGCGGCCGGCCGAAGCCGGCGAACGCCACCGCCATCACGTCCCCGTCTTCGAGCCGCACCCGGTCGCGGAAGCTGAAGTGGTCGGCCCCGAAGAAGTGGACGTGCGCGTCGCCGGGCCGGCGGTGCGTGGCGTGCTTGAAGTGGTGGTGCTCCAGGTTGGCCAGCGTGTGCGACATGACCCGCTCGCCGCTGGCCAACGTCGCTTCCCACACTACCTGATCGCCCCGGTCGATACGGATCGTGCCCGGCACGTCGGCGAAGTCACCGCCGACGACCAGCTCGGGGCCGAGGGAACACGTCCGCAGCTTCGACGGGGCCAAGTACAGGTAGTTCTTCGCCTCCATGACGTGGTCGGAGAACTCGTTGCCCTGCACCAACCCGACGCGGTACGGCGCGCCGTCTGGGCCGATGACGTACACCCCGGCGATTTCCGCCTCATCCCCGCCGTCGTCGGCGTAGTTCGGCACGTCCAGCGGCTCGCCGCTGGCGCGGACGATTGTGCCGCAGCCCTTGTAGAACCATTCCGGCGCCGCCCCGATCTGACCCGCCGCCGGCCGACCGCCCTCCAGACCGATGCGGTACATCTTCAAGCTATCCGTCTCCGGCTCCGCGACGCCTGCCGCCACGTGCATCGATTGGCGGTTCTCGGCGCTCGCCTTGTGTGTCAGTCCCGTGCCGGTAACGAGGCAGCGGCTCGGCTCCTGCGGGTGGTCGAACGGCGGCAGCAACCGCCACGGCGACCGCAGCTGATACACGTCGTCATAGGGCAGCGTCTGCGACGAGCGGTGCGCGATCACAATCTCCTCCAGCCGTCGGCCCGCATCGATCGCGGCCTGCGCCAGGTCGTACACCGTCGTGTGGTCCGACAGCAGTCGCAAGTGTGGCTCCTCGACCACGGCGACGCGGCGGCCTTCCGTCGGGTGTGTCAGTTGAACCAGTCGCAGCATTTGATCTCCCGGGTCGCTGACGCCCGCCGGCTCGTCAAGTCAGACGAATACTGTCACCGCCGTCCCGTCCCCTGCCTGCGACGCCGCCGACACGGCTCCCGTGTCCGGGTCGATGACCAGCGCGTTCGCCATGCCGCCGATCTCATTCGGCGGCCCGCCCACGTCCTGGCCCCGGCGGACCGTGTGGCCCAGCGCCCGTAGTTCCTCGACGACCCCGTCCGGCACGGACGACGACACCGCAACCGGTTCGTCCGCCTCCGCGTGGATGCGGCCGGCGGTCACCGCCGCCGCCGGCGGCGTTGTCCCGAAGTCTACCAGGCTCACCATCAGCTGGGCCGTCACCGTCACGATCTTCGGCCCGCCCGGCAGGCCGACGGCTCCGCGAGCCTTGCCGTCCGGGCCGAGGAAGATCGTCGGTGCCATGTTGTGGATCATCCGCTTGCCGGGGGAGGGCGCATTCGGGCTGCCCCGCGCGCGGTCGAACCGCGACATGCCGTGGTTCATCACCAGACCCAGGCCGTCGATCACCACGGCCGAGCCGTACAGGTAGCCGTTCGTCGCCGTCATCGACACCACGTTACCCGCCGCGTCGGCGGCGACGACGTTGACCGTGTGTTGCGGACTCGGACCGGTCAGGCCGACTCGCGGCGCTGACGCGACCCCGCTCACTACTGCGGCCGCGTTCGCTCGTGCCGCCTCATCCGACAGCAGCCGATCGACCGGGATGAGCGTCACGTCCGGATCGCCCAGGGTCGCCGCCCGGTCCCGCCATGCGAGTTTCGCCGCCTCGGCCACCAGGTGGAGATACTCTCCCCCCCACGGCCGCAGTCTCGACAGGTCGAACTGCTCCAGCGTTCGCAGCATCTGCAAACTCGTCAGCCCGCCGGACGGCGGCGGCGGCGTCAGCACGCGGTGGCCGCGGTAGGTGATTGCCAGCGGCTCGACGATCACCGGTTGATAGCGGGCGAAATCCTCTTCCGCCAGTAGGCCGCCATGGTCGCGCACCTGCCGGACGATCGCCCGCGGAAGGTCGCCGCGGTAGAACGCCGCCGGCCCGTCCGCCGCCAGCCGCCGCAGCAGTCCGGCCATGTCCCGCTGGACCCACGCCGCCCCCACGTCGGGGATGGACCCGCTGGGAAAGAGCGCCCGCCGCGACACCGAATCGGCCTTCGCCCACCAGCTGTCGAGCGTCCGCTTCAGCTCAGCGCTAACCGGCACGCCACCCTCGGCCAGCGCGATCGCCGGCTCCGACACGACTGCCCACGGCAGTGTCCCGAACTGCGTCAGGGCCAAATCCAGCCCGGCGACCACGGCAGGCACGGTGATCGACAGGTAGCCAGTTTCGTAGGCCGCCGCATCGGCGAACGCCTCCGGCCGGTAAGCCAGTGGAGCCCGCGAGTCGAAGTCGATCGCGACGGTCGCCTTCTTGTCGGCAAGGAACGCAACCAAACTACCGCCATACCCGCCAAGCCCCACCATGCCCGGCGTGGCAACGCAGCAGGCGAGCATGGCTCCGACAGCGGCGTCCACGGCGTTGCCGCCGCGGAGCAAGATAGTCCGGCCGGCCGCGGCGGCGGCCGGGTGCGGCGTGGCGACGGCGGCGGTCGCTCGCATGACGGTCCCCTCACCCGGCCCACGACCGGCCGTCCCACGCGATCACCTGCTCCAGTAGGCGGACCACGTCGTCGGCGAACACGCGGAACAGCGACTCCCCCTTCGCGGCCGTGGCCCGCCGCGGGTCGCCGATGTGCCCGGCGACGGACCGGTCCTGCGTGACCCAGCCGCGGACGGCCGGGGCGAACGGCTGGCCGAACGGCACCGGTTGCACCTCCGACAGGTCCCCGACCAGCTCCGGCCGCAGCCGCAGCACCATCGACGTCTCCCACTCGCAGGCGTGGCCCATCTCCGGCTGTTCCAGCGTCGGGTCGGCGTCCCGCGGCCTACCGCCGAGCAGCCAGTAGGTGGCGAACAACAGCAACAGGTCGTCGCGATCGCGATACCGCTGCCGGGCTTCGAAGATCGCCTGCTGCCCGGGCACGTGATTTCCGCCGTGGCCGTTGACGAAGACGACCCGCTTGAACCCGTGGCGGACGACGTTGTCGATGAACCCGTTCAGCACGTCGACGTATGCCCGCGGCGGGGCGGACAGGGTGCCGGCGAAGTCGAGGTGGTGATCCGAGTTGCCCAGCCACAACAGCGGCGCGACCAGGACGCGATCCCCAACCCGCTCCTCGGCCCGGCGGACGACCTCGCCGCACAGCAGGCTGTCGGTGAACACCGGCAGGTGCCGGCCGTGCTGCTCCAGCGCCGCGACCGGGATCACGACCGGCACGTCTTTCGGCAGCGCGGCGACGGCCGGCCAAGTCAGGTCCATCAGTTGCATGGTCATGGCCTCGGGCATGGCGGCCGGGCGGCGTCAGCGATAGAGTATCGGCCGCCGGCCGTGCGATCCACGCGCACCTTTCGCGGAGTCATCGTCATGGAACTGGTGAACCTGGGCCGGGCGGGCGTGAAGGTCTCACGGCTCTGCCTGGGGTGCATGACCTACGGCAGCAGCAACTGGCGGCCGTGGGTGCTGGACGAGGAGGCGAGCCGGCCGTTCTTCCGCCGGGCGTGGGAGGACGGCATCAACTTCTTCGATACCGCCGACATGTACTCCGACGGGGCGAGCGAGGAAGTCCTCGGCCGGGCACTACGGGACCTGGCGATCCCGCGCGAGCGGGTCGTCGTCGCCACGAAGGTGTTCCACGCGACGGGGCCGACGGCCAACGAGCGCGGCCTGTCCCGCAAACACATCGCGCACGCCATCGACGCCAGCCTGAAGCGGCTCCAGCTCGACTACGTAGACCTGTACCAGATTCATCGGTTTGATTACTCGACGCCGATCGAGGAGACGTTGGAGGCGCTCGACGCCGTGGTGCGGGCCGGCAAGGCGTTGTACATCGGCGCGTCGTCCATGTTCGCCTGGCAAATGGCGAACATGCTGCACACGTCCGCGAAGCTCGGCTTGGCCCGGTTCGTGACCATGCAGAATCATTACAACCTCGTCTACCGCGAGGAAGAGCGGGAGATGAACCCGCTCTGCCGGGCGGAGGGCGTCGGCCTGATCCCGTGGAGCCCGCTGGCCCGCGGCTTCCTCGCCGGCAACCGCCGCAAGCAGGACTTCGGCGAGACGAGTCGTGCCAAGACAGACGACTACGCCCAGAAGATGTACTACCAGGACAGCGACTTCGCCGTGGTCGAGCGGGTGGCGGAGGTTGCCCGCAAGCGCGGCGTGTCGAACGCCCAGGTGGCGCTGGCGTGGCTGCTGCACCAGCCCGGCGTGACGGCCCCGATCATCGGGGCGTCCAAGTCTCACCACCTGGACGACGCGGTCGCCGCTCTGAACCTGAAGCTCAGCCCGGATGAGCTGAAGGCCCTAGAGCAACCGTACCGGCCGCACCCGGTGCTCGGGCACCAGTGAGGTTGCCCGGACGTGGCGGACCGCGGCGGGGAATCGGATACTCTTAATAGGGGCTGTCGGCTACTCCTCCCGCGCCGGAGTGCCGCCAGGCCGGCCGGCCGCCCCCACGCACTCGCCCGCCCCGTTCGACTTGCCCGGCCGAGCGCCGCACCACCCCCCTCCCCCGGTGACCCGGGGCCGGCGCCCGGTTGCAACGCCGTCGCCCGACAGGAGGGGAACCGATGGTCGCCCCGTGTCCCCCGCATGACACGATCCTGGTCGTGGACGACAACGACGTGAGCCGCAAGGCCCTCGCCCGCCTGCTGCGGGACGCGGGCTATACCGTACTCGAGGCGGCCCTCGGCCGCGACGCGCTGCACTTCCTCGCCCAACACCTTGACCTCGTCGTCCTCGACGTCATCCTCCCGGACATCGACGGGTTCGAAGTCTGTCGCCGTATCCGGGCGGCACCGGAGACGGCCGCCGTGCCGGTGCTGATGCTCTCCGGCGTGGCCGTCGCGGCCGGCGACCGGGTCCACGGGCTGGAAACCGGTGCGGACGCCTACCTGCCCAAGCCGGTCGAGCCGGAGGAGTTCGTGGCTCACGCCCGCGCCCTCCTCCGCGTCCGCCACGCCGAAGAGGCGCTGCGGCGGAGCGAGGAGCGGTATCGGGCGCTGGCCGAGAGCGTCCCCCACCTGGTGTGGGTGACCGGGCCGGACGGGGAGGCCGAGTACGTCAACGGCCGGTGGCAGGAGTACACCGGCCTGCCCCAGTCCGCGGCGCTGGGCCGCGGCTGGCAGAACATGGTCCACCCCGACGACCTGCCCGCGACCCTGGATCTGTGGGGGGCATCGCTCCGGACGGGCCACCCGTTCGAGGCCGAGTACCGGCTGCGGCAGGCGGACGGGGCGTACCGCTGGCACGTTGGTCGGGCCCTGGCCATGTGTGACCGGTCCGGCAAGACGACCCGCTGGTTCGGCACCTGCACCGACATTGACGACCACCGCCGGCTGGAGCGGCAATACCTGCAAGCGCAGAAGCTGGATGCCGTCGGCCGGCTGGCGGGCGGGGTGGCCCACGACTTCAACAACCTGCTCACCGTCATCAACGGCTACGCCGAGTTGCTGGTGCGCGCGCCGCTGGACGGCCCGACCGTGCGGGACATGGCCGGCGAAGTCCTCCGCGCCGGCGAGCGCGGCGCGGCGCTAGTGCGGCAACTGCTGACGTTCTCCCGCCAAGAGGTCGTCGCCCGCCGGCCGCTGGACCTGAACGCCCTGGTCGAGGGCATGGGCAAGCTGCTCCGCCGCGTCATCGGCGACGACGTCGAGCTGACGACCCACCTCCAATCGGGCCTGCCGCCGGTCATGGCCGACCCGGGGCAGCTCGAACAGGTCGTACTCAACCTGGCCGTCAACGCCCGCGACGCCATGCCGGACGGCGGCCGGCTGACGATCGAGACGTGGGGCGCGGAGTTGGACGAGGCGCACGCCCCCGGGGTCAAGTCAGGCCCGTACGTACTGATGCAGGTGACGGACACGGGGGTCGGAATGACGGAGGAGATCCGGCGGCGGGCGTTCGAGCCATTCTACACGACCAAGGAAGTCGGCCGGGGCACCGGGCTGGGACTGGCAACGGTGTACGGCATCGTCCGCCAGACGGGCGGGCACGTCGAGGTCGAGAGCGAGCCGGGCCGCGGGGCCGCGTTCCGCATCTACCTGCCGACCTCGTCGGAGCCGGTCAAGCCGAAGTCCGACCCCGGGCCGGGTGCGCCGCCGCGGGGGTCGGAGACGATCCTGCTGGTCGAGGACGCCGCCGCCGTCCGGTCGTTCGCCGCCGGCATTCTGCGGGACTGCGGGTACACGGTTCTCGAGGCCGGCCGCGGCGACGACGCCCTGACCGTCGCCGATACCCACGTCGGGCCCATCCAGCTGCTCGTCACCGACGTGATGATGCCTGGGTTGAGCGGCCCGGAGGTCGCCGACCGGCTGCGGGCGCGGCGGCCGGAGCTGCGGACGCTATTCATCTCCGGTCACGCCGGGGACGCCGCTCGCACGGGGATGGTGGCCACGGCCGCGAACTTCCTGCCGAAGCCGTTCAAGGCGATCGATCTGGC
>DASXAN010001039.1:0-2959 GCA_036406755.1 Gemmataceae bacterium | reverse complement strand
GGGTGCCATGCCCACGGCTTTGCGTGGGCATGGCACCCGTCCGTTCGTACGAGCCGGAAGCGTAAGCGACGGGGTTTTGCCAAGACCTGTCGCTTACGCTTCCGGCTCGGACGGGATGCGGCTTATTCCCGCCCCGTCTTCGGCCACCGCCGCTCCAGCTGCTCCAGCCACGCCGGCGGCACCCGCATCAACCCGCCCGGCGGCAGACACAGCCACGTCAGCCGCGGCCCCTCCGGCACCCCGGCGCTCAGCATGCTGGCGTACATCCCCGCTGCGAACGCCGCCGCCTGCTCCGTCCCCCCATTTAGCCCCCCGTGACTCACGGGGGGCAAATTGGACAGCTCGTCGAACATGAGGACCGTCGGCTTCACCATCAGCTCCTGGCCGGCCGGCGGCCCGCCGGCGCTGTACGGCTGCGGCCGACCGCGGTCGTCGGCCGCCCCCACCGTCCGCGGCAGCAGCGCGTTGCCCGGCGCCCCCAGCCCGCCCCGGCCCGGCTGGTAGTCGCCCATCACCACCCGCCCCGCCGCCCCGGCCGTGCTCACGAACAGCCTGCCGTACGCCTCCCACCCCCGGTCCAGCGCCGGCAGCGACGGCACCGTGTCCGGCCGGGTCGTCGGTGGGATCGTCCCTTCCAGCCGTAGGGCGTACCGGCCCGGGGCGTCCGCGGCGAACTCGATGACGTGCTCGTACGTCGCCCAGTTCGGGTGCCGCTCGATCAGCTGCGGCAGCGGGTCGTTGCGGGCGACCACGTTGAAGTCGTCGCTGGCGACCTTCGTGCCGCTTGGGTCCCGCTGCCGCAGGACCATCAGCCGCAGGTTCGCCAGCGGCACCCGGTACAGGTCCGGGCCGGGCAGGTCGCTGACGGCCGGGTCGTGGGCCTCGGTCCACTGCAACGCCACCCGCACCCGGGCCCCGGCCGGCAGGTCGAACGTCCGGTCCGCACCGCCCGGCTGGAACGCCAGGAAGTTGACCTCGTGCGACCACCGCCCGGCCGGCAGCGGCGCGGCCGGCGGGCCAAACTCGAAGACGTAGTTGCCGTCGGCGTCGTGCAGCGGACCGTTCCACACCTGGTCGCGGGTGTTGCCGGCCGACTGGAACCACAGCGCCAGCGGCGGATTGATCCCGTCAGCCCCTTTCCCGACGAGCGACGGCGGAAGACCGTGATTCCGCCCCGCCAGTGCCGCTTCGGGCGGCGGGGCCAGCGAGGACAGGTGTTTCCCGCCCCGCGGCCGGCCGTAGAACACGTCGTCCAGGTACCGGCTCAGCGGCCCGGACCCGTCGAACGGGTAGCCCTCGTCCCACGCCAGCGGGCAGACGACGACGTTCACCCGCCGCAGCTCGATCAGCCCGCTCTCCAGGGCGAAGAAGCGGTTCAGCCGGTCGTGGTACTGCTGCTCCCGCTGCGCCAGGTCGGCCGTGCGGGCCTCGACCGCCTTCCGCCGCTGCACGTACTCCTCCTCCTGGCTGAACTCGTTTTGCAGCGCCCGCCGCTCCTCCGTCAGCTTCGTCCGCTCGACGCGGAGCAGGTCGTTGTCGGCGAGCAGCTCGCGGTTGCGAGACACCAGGCTCTCCGGCCGGAACGCGTCGCCATGGACGTACCGGGCGACCGTCAACAGCTGGTACATCGCCGCCGGGTCCACGCGGACCAGGATCAGATCGGCCTCCGGGGCGGCCAGCCGCACCGCCAGCGCCAGCCGGGTGCCGCGGCCGATCTCGGTCCCCGCCGGCGACGGATCGGGCTGGAGGGTGTAGTTGCGGGCGGCCGTCAGGTCGAGGTAGACGGTGTTCTTCGGCAACTCCTTGCCGAGCCGTTCGGTCAGGCCGGCGAAGTCGGCGTCGATGACACAGACGCGGACGCCGGCCCCGTGGTAGTTCAGCCCGTGCAGCCGGTCCAGCCCGGTCGCCGTCAGCACGGCCGCGGACCGGCCCGGCGGCGGGCCGGCCGGCTGGATCGTGGCGACTCGCGCCGGCCGGACGGTGGCGACCTCCGGCAGCGCCGCCAGGGCACGGATCGCGGCCGCCGGGGCCAGGACCGACACCACCGGCCCGATCCGCCCTTCGATGGCGAGGTTCGGCTGGGCCAGCAGTGCGTCGTGCCAGGCCACGTCCGCCGGCGCCGGCGTGCGGGTCAGCACGACCTCGAAGCGGATGGCGGCGCCCCCCTCGCCGGCGGCCCGCAGGTCGGGGGCAATCTTGGCCAGCGGATTTAGCCCCCGGTCAATGACGGGGGGCAAACTGGGCGGCGGCACGTCCTGACTCGGCGGCACCCCTTCCGGCTCCGGTAGCACCTCGACGACGCGAATGGGATTCACGGACCGGATCGGCTCGGGCAGGTCGTCCACCGGCGTCTCCGGCGTCAGCCAGCCGGCCGGCAGCAGCCGCAGGTCGCGGATGAGCAACTCGACGTCCGACGCCGGGATGGTGCCGAGGACGCGGGTGAACCCCTCGTGGTCGTAGCCGACTTTCTCGATGAACCCGAGGCGGACGAGCTTGTCCAGCACCTGAAAGTACAGGTCGCGCTCCCGAGCCGTGGACAGCCCGCCGGCCAGCTTCAGCTGCACCAGCACCCGCTGCTCCGGGTTCTCGGGGAGCTTGTACCCGGCCGGCGTGAGCAGGACGGTGCGGAGGTGCGGCTCGCGCAGGAGGTCGGCGACGCGGTTGGACGGCAGGGTGCCGAAGAGCCGCTCGGCGTTCGGGTCGGCCGGCTCGTTCGGGTCCTCGCTCTCGACCCGCTTGAACCCGATCGACTCCAGGTAGCGGACCATTTCGCCGAATTGGACGATCCGCTCGTTGCGGCCGACGCGGATGCGGTACCGGACCTGGACGTCGTAGGTCGGCGGGGGCGGCGGGGCGACCCGCTGCGCCGGCGCGGGCGTGGCCCAAAAAAGCCCAAATCCCAGGCACCAAATTCCAAGTGCCTTTTTGGGATTTGGGATTTGGAATCTGGAGGTTTTCA
>DASXAN010001038.1:0-12595 GCA_036406755.1 Gemmataceae bacterium | reverse complement strand
CACCTCGGCCGGCGCCTCCCTGGTCTTCCCCTTGGACCGCAGCACCTCCTGCGTGTGGGCGCGGAGGAGGGCGGCCAGCCTGGCGTACGCCTCCAGGTCGTGCGGCGCGTCTCGGACGGCGGCCTCGTAGTCGTCGCGGGCTTTCTCGTGCTCGCCGGCGGCCTCGCGGCACACGCCGCGGAGTTTCTCCAACTCCCCGTCGCTGGGGAACGCCCCCTTGAGGAGCCGGTCTAGGTCGACGCGGGCGTCGCCATACAGCCCCAGGGCGACGGACAAGCGAGCGACCTGGCGGCGGACGTCGTGCCGCTGCGGGTCGCGGTAGAGCACCTTGTTCAACACGCCCAGGGCCTGATACTTCGCCCGGCCGGACGTGGCCAGCCGGTCGTCGGCCAGCAGGTTGCCGTACCGGGCGAGCGCGTCCAGGTCGTCCGGCCGCAGGGAGACGTACCGGCCGAGGTAGTCGGCCGCCTGGTCCAGCCGCCCTTCGTCCTCGACTCGGGTGGCCCGGTCGAGCATGGCCCCGGCCGTGCGCCCGACCTGGTAGGCGTGCAGGAAGTGGGTGGCCGTCCCGGCCACGGCCAGGGCCGCGGTCAGGTACAGGGCGAACCGGAGGTTGAATCGCTTCTTCATCACGGCCTCGGTCACGGCGAAGGCAGGGCGGGCGGTCTAGCCCGTCACGGCCGCCCGGGGGACGGCCAAACAGAACTCGGGCAACTCGTCCGGGCGGGCGGCCAGATCGTCGGCCACGTCCACTGCCCGGGTAAACTGGTACCGGCCCAGCAGGTCGGCCAGCCGACCGCGGGTGCGGCCCAGGCCGACGTAGGTGCGGTACCGGTTCAATCCGCGGAGCGGCAGCCGGGCCTGGCCCGGGTCGAACTCCCACGGGTGGAAGTACAGTACGGCCACCGGCGGGCGGCAGTCGGCCGCCGTCTGCCGCAAGGCCCGTTCCGTCACCCACAGCGGGAACAGGCGGAAGTACCCGCCCCCGCCCATCGGCACGTTCACCCCGGCGACCCGCAGCGTCGCCGGCGGCAGCTCCAGAATTGCCGCCTCCTCGCCGCGGGCCAGGAACGGCCCGCGGGGAGCGTCCGGCACCCCGTACCGGTCGTGCCGGACCGGGTAGACGGACGAGTCGTACGCCATGCCCAGCTCGGCGAGCACGTCCACCGCCCACGCCGTCCGCCGCACGACGCTGAACGTCGGCGCCCGGTACCCGAGCACCGCCCGGCCCGTCACGGCCTCCAGCGCGTCCTTGCTCCGGCGGAGGTCCTCCCGGAACTGGTCCGGGGTCATGGCCAGGACGCGGCGGTGGTCCCAGCCGTGGCTGGCGACTTCGTGTCCGGCCGCGGCGATCGCCCGTACCAGGGCGGGGTCGTGTTCGGCCAGCTGACCGACGACGAAGAAGGTCGACCGGACCTCGACCCGGGCCAGGGCGTCCAAGAGCCAGCGGGTGCAGTCCCCGACCCGCTCGCGGTAGTGGCCCTTCAGGTCCGGGTGCACGTCCAGGCCGGCGGCCGCCTCGATCCGGTGGTGCTCCTCGACGTCGAAGCTGAGCACGATGCGCATGGGGCGTTCCGGCGGTGGGCGGGGCCGCGCGGCGCAAACCGCGGGCCGGTCGGTTCCGTGGCGGCGGACAAATTCTCAGTAGTGCCCTGGCGGTAATGCAAACGGTGGGCCGTCCCGCGGGCGGCGACCGGGGTGGGCGCGAATGACCTGACGGCATGAGGGCTTACGTCGTCCGGCCGCCAGCAGATTGGTGGATACGGACCGACGACCGGCCCAGAGTGTTAAGAGGGATTAACGGACTGCGGCACGGGTGTAACGACCTGTTTCAACGGCGCGCCGGCGATGGTCGGCGGGGGCACGTTGGCAGGGGCGATGAAATGAATCGGGGGCAACGAACCGTTGCCCCCGCAGCGAATAGTCGCTTAGCACAGTGAATCCCCGGCCGCGCCACCAAGTGGCGCGGCCGGAAGAAAGCGGTCAGGCATTGGCCACCAGGGAGCGGCGGCGCAGCCAGCCCAGGCCCAGTACCGGCAGGCCAGCCAGGGCCAGGACGAACCCGGCCGGCGCCGGGACCGCGAGGGTGGTCGTCACCGTAAAGTTGTCGGTGGCGCCCACCACCAAGCCGTGAACGGTCGCCACGTTGCCCATCGTGAACGTCGAGGTGCCGGGCAGCGTAATCAGGGCGGAATTGCCGATAGATCCGGCAACCGGAGGTTCGATCGGGGCATTGAGCGTGACATCAGTCGTGGCCCCGCCGCTCAGAACGAAACCATGCGCCTTGACAGTCCCGGTGTCGATTTGCGTGGCCGACAGGCTGTTCGACAACGTAGCCTGGGAGCCGGGTCCCAGGTTCGTGAACGAGTCGTCCTGCACCGTGATGATCAGGTCACCCGCCCCGAGATTGAGGGCCTTCACCGAAATCGTGTTCTGCGTAATCGTTTGGAGATGCGTAATGGGGTTGGCGCCCGGGGCAGAGTCGTTGCCGGTCACGTTAATCTGATAGTCGCCGAACACGATGGGGCCGGTGGCGTAAACACCGCCGAGGACGATCAGCGGGATGGTGGTGGGACCGGCCACGCCGACTTCCTGCAGCGTGATCGAAGCGCCAGCCTGGGCCTGGGACGTGCCCAGCGTCAGGGCGGCCGCGAGGGCTGCCAGGGTCAGCAGCCCTTTCTTGAAACGAAACATGGAATGTTCCCTTCTCGTGAATACTGGTTCAGTACGGATGACCGCTTCACTCGCGCCCGGAACGGGCTCGTCCCGAGCGCTGGTGCTTGAGCCAGAAACCGCGCCGGCATCGGGTGCCGCGCGACGGTTTCCCAGACCGAGGTCAGTCGGCCCGGGGCGGCTCAAAGATGGCGGTCACGAGAGGGGATGGGACGAAGAGTGTCCAGACCGTGCGGAGGCGGGTCACCGCGTCCGGCACGGGCAGCTCGACATGGCCCGTCGCTCCGAGCGCGGGCGTGCTCGGCCCCGTGGGCGATGTCGGCGACGGAGCACCGGCCCCGCCGGAGGTCGAGCCGTCGAGACCCTGGCTCAACGCGTCGAGGAGGCGATGGGGCTGATCGGCCGGCGGCCAGACAGTGGGTGCTTGCTCGACCGGGGCTGTATCCGGGGCACCGGCACCGCACGGGCCGGTCGCCGCCGGCAGCGACAGAGCCGGCAGGAACGCGGCGGACGCACGGGGGCCGTAGCCTAGCATCGCCAGGCCGGCCCAAACCGCAAGGGCTGCGATCGCTCGTCCGCCGAACCGCGTCACGATCGATTCCCCGAAGTTGTCCGGGATGGCGTCATCCCGGCCGCGTCCTTGTTGAGTGAAAGAATATCCCGGATGGCCAGCTCGCAAATCTCGGGCCTTCCCGAATCAATCCACCTGGTCGGTCGCCGGTCTAGCCGTATGACCTTGTCGGCGGATTACTTCCGCATTTGTGCCTGCCTCACACGCCTCGCGTGAGCCAGGCCGCCGACGGGCCAGGTGTAAATGATTGTTTACGGTTTTTATCCCTGCGCGTAAACTCGCGGTCACGCGCTGGAGATTATTCACCCGCAGATGCTATCCGACCCCCGGCGGCGATGCCAGACAAAAATCGAGAAAATCTCGGCGCGCACTCCGGGCCGGTGGGTTACAGGAGCCTGACCCGACCCGTGTGTCGGCCAGCAGCCTACTCGGCCGCCGGCCCGCCGGGCCGGATCATCCAGCCTTCGACTTCCATCGATACGGCCCGCCGGAGGAACTCGACCTCGACGACGAACCGCACCTCGCCACCCCGGCGGACGAGCTTCCCCGTCAGCCCGGTGAACGGTCCGGCGACGATCTCCACCGAGTCGCCCGGTGCCAGCCCGTCCTCCGGCGTCACCGCCGCCTCGCCGGTGATCAGCCGGTGGACCCGGCCGAGGTCGGCGTGCAGCCGCTCCTGGTCCCTGACCGGCAGCACCTGGGCGACCAGGTTCGTCTCCAGGGCCGTCAGCCGGTCCCTGTCGTCGCCGTACAGGAACAGGTAGCCGGGGAACAGGGGCAGGAACGAGCGGAATTGCCGCCCGCCGCTGACCCACTGCCGCCGGTACAGCGGCAGGAAGTAGGCGGCCCCGCGGTCGAGGCACCGCCGGGCTAGCGTCTTCTCCGCCCGCGGCCGGGTGTGCAGCACCCACCACCGCCCGCCGGCGGGCGGGGCGCCGAGCAGCTGCTCGGGGTGGATGAACGGCTCCAGGGCCAGCAGGGGCATGCGTGAGTCCTTGGGCCGGGGGCCGCGCGCGGCGTCAGCCGGAGAAGAAGGCAGGTGCGGCGCCGACGCACGCGCGGTGCCCTTTGGCGTGGCCGAGCGCCGCACCAGTTCCCCTTCTGAATCGCGTTGTCCCCAGCGGGATGCCCCTTGATTAGCAAACCTCGGACCACTCGCCCCCAAGCCTACAGGTTTTCGCCCAGACGGCGGTAACTCGTTAGCCGGGTGTGACCTCGGACTCTCCTTCATTTTCGCCCACCGGCGACGTTGGGCCGCGGCGTAAAGTTCACTTGTCGATCCGACTCACACTTACTGTTAAACGCCATTTACACGGCGAGCCGCCGGGACAAGCCCGGCGGCTCGCGGTCACGGGATGCCGCGGACGATCCGCGGGCCGACCGCCCGCGTCAGCCACAGCGGTAGCCGCCGCCAGGTGCGGATCATCAGCCCGAACCGCGGATTGTCCGGCCGCATGTCGGCGGCCGTGCCCCGCCGCAGGTAGTACTGCCACTCCGCCGGGCACGGGGCCGCCCCCCACTGCTTCTTGAACTGGTAGGTCGGCCCGCCCTCGCTGGACCGGCCGAAGTCGAACACCTCCTGCCCCCGCCCGACCGCCCGCTCCAGAAGCGACCAATACATGAGCATATTGACGCATTTGGGGTTGTACGACCGCAGCGAGCTGGCGCTCGGGACTTCCGTCACGCCGGTGCCGTGCAACAGCAGCGCCGCCGCCGCCGGCTGAGTCCCGTCGCGGACGACGCACAGCTCGGCCTGCCCGGGGAACTGCCGCAGCACGGCCGCGAACAGCCGCCGGCCGAAGGCCGGCGTGCCCAGGTCCCGCATGTTGCGGCTGAACACGTCGTAGAACTCGCCCAGTAACTCGGCCCCGCCCCAGTGGACGGTGAACCCGCCCTTCTGGCCCTTGCGGACCTGGTTGCGGACCTTGGCGTTGACCTGGTCCCACAGCGCCCCGGCTGTGGCCGGCAGCTCCAGCCGCATGTGGACCTTGTCCGTGCGGCTATGGCCCAGGGCCGGGTGGTCCAGCGCCCACTCGTGCCGCAACTCCAGGTACCGCACCTTCAGCTGCTCGGCCAGCTCGACGGCCCGGTCGGTCAGGGCGGCGGCGGCCCGGCCGTCGGCGGCCACGGCCCCGCCGGTGTTCAGGTACGGCAGGCTGACCAGGAACCGGCCGAACAGCACACTCCGCACGAACGCCAGCCCCATGACGCCGACGGTCCGCCCGCCGCGGACGGCCTCCAGGGCGAACGGCGTGTGGCCGAGCCCCTGCTCCAGCACCGGCAGCCAGCCGGGGTGGCGGCTGAGCGGCACCCGGTCCCCGGCGGTGGCGAATGCCGCCAGGGCGGGCAGGCGGTCGGTCAAGGCAGGCCCGGTGTAGGTGCGGACGGCCGCGTCCGGGGCGGGGGACAACAGCTGGCCGAGGCCGTGGTTGAGTGCGGTCATAGTCACCTGCGGGAGTGTTCGGGTGGCAGGGGGCGGTTAACCGACCAGGGCCATCTCGGCCGCCGGGGCGGCGGCCAGCTCCTGGGCCTGCCACTCCCACTGGCGGGCCAGACCGGAGTCCAACCCGATCCGTGGCCGCCAGCCGAGGTGGCTGGTCAGCTTGCTGGTGTCGGCCAGGGTGTGCCGCTGGTCGCCGGGGCGGGCCGGCTCCCGCCGCACCCGCGCCGGCCGGCCGGCCAGCGACTCCAGCCGGCGGAGGATGTCCCAGACGCTCGCCGCCTCCCCGCCGCCGACGTTGTAGACCTCGCCCGGCGGGGCCGCGGCCGCCGCCACCGTTGCCGCCACGCAGTCGCCGACGTACGTGTTGCCCCGCACCTGCTCCCCGTCCCCGCACACGGTCACCGGCTCGTCCCGGAGCATGGCGGCGATGAACTTGTGGTAGCCCATGTCCGGCCGCTGCCGCGGGCCGTACACGGAGAAGTACCGCAGCACCACCGCCGGCAGGCCGTACGCCCCGGCGTAGGAGCGGCACAGGCTCTCGGCCGCCAGCTTCGTCGTCCCGTAGGGGGACACCGGCTCCGTCGGCTGGGACTCGTCGCCGCACGCCATGCGGCCGTAAACGGACGACGTCGAGGCGTACACGAGCCGCGGGGACGACCCCTCGGACCGGCGGAGGGCCTCCAGCAGCCGCTGGGTGGCCAGGACGTTGCACGTCCAGTAGCCGTCGAAGTCGGTCCAGCTCTTGGTCAGCCCGGGCATGGCGGCCAGGTGGAAGACGACGTCGGCCCCGGCCAGGGCGGCGTCGAGCGGGTCGTGCCGCAGGTCGAGGCGGTGGAATCGGAAGTTGCGGTGGCCCATGGCCGCGTCCAGGTTCCGCACCTTGACGGCCGCGGGATAGTACGGGATGAACGCGTCGAGCCCGTGGACCTCGTGGCCCTGGGTGAGCAGATGTTCGCACAGATGGGAGCCGATGAACCCGGCCGCCCCGGTCACCACACATTTCATGAGACTGTCCTCGGAATTAGGACCCGGTCATTGCCGGGTATCAGGGGCGGTCCAGCAGGCGGTCGTAAACGGCCCGGACCTTGTTCATGCGGGCGGCGAAGCTGAACCGGTCGACGACGAGCCGCCGGCCGCCCGCCGCCAGCCGGCCGCGGGCCTCGGGGTCGCCGAGCAACCGGGCCATCGCCGCGGCCAGGCTATCCACGGAGCCGGGGTCCACGAGGATGCCGGTTTCCCCATCCCGGATGAGGCGGGGGACGCCGGCCACCCGCGTCGCCACCACCGGCACCTCCATCGCCAGCGCCTCCAGCAGCACGTTCGGCAACCCTTCCCGGTAGCTGCTGAGCACGAACAGGTCCAGCGCCTCGTACAGGCCGCGGGTGTCGCCGCAGTGGCCGAGCAGTCGCACCCGGTCGCCCACGCCCAGTTCGGCGATCAGGGCCTCCAGGTCCGGCCGGGCGGCGCCCTCGCCGGCGATGACGACGTGCAGGTCGGTCCCCGCCCGACAGAGCTGGGCCGCCGCCCGGATGAGGACGTCGAATCCCTTCTCCGGCGACAGCCGGCCGATGGCGCCGACCACGAATCCGTTCTCCGGCAGGCCCCACCGCCGCTTGGCCGCCGCCGGGTCGGACCGGCGGGCGTACTGGTCGGTGTCGATGGCGTTCTCGATGAGCGACCGGCGGCGGCGGGGCACGCGGGTGGCGCGGGCGTGGTCGTCCAGGTCGTCGCTGACGCTGACGACGTGGTCCATTAGCGGCAGGGCCAGCCGGTCGGCCAGGTAGTACGCCTCCAGCCGCCCGCCCCGCTCGACGTACCCGTGCAGGGTGGTGACGACCGGGATGCGGAAGCACCGGCCCAGGACCAAGCCGAGCAGGTTGGTCTTGTAGTCGTGGGCGTGGAGCACGTCGGGGCGGAAGGCGGCGACCTCACGGGCCAGCCGCCAGACCGTCCGCGGGTCGGCCCCGGACCGCTCCGGGACGTCGGCCAGCTCGACCGCCTGGGCCGCCGCCCGCTGCGGCATGTCGTAGGCCGGGTCGCCCTCCGGGCGGACGTACGCCAGCCGCATCCGGTAACTATCCGTCAGGAAGCGGGGGCTGTTCAGCAACGTCTTCTCCGGGCCGCCGCCCTTGCCGCTGACGGTCCGCAGGTGCAGCACCCGCCGCTTCCGGCCGCGGGCGACCGCCCCCGCCGCCGGCCGGTCCAGCCGGGCCAGGTGCGCCCGCAGGTCGTCCGCCCGACGGTCCCAGCCGTCGGCGGCGACGGCCGCCTGCCGCGCCGGCACGGCGGCGGATTCCCGCGGCTCCCGTAAGGCCGCCTGGACCTCCGCCACGTACGATTCGATGTCGCCGGCGACACGGACGTGCGGACACAGCACCCGCACCTCGGGCACGTCCACGCTCACCGTCGGGATGCCCGACCCCAGGCACTCCCGCAGCTTCAGCGGGCTGCTCTGGCGGATCATGTCGTCATCGACGTACGGCAGCAGCAGCACGTCCAAGCCGGCCAGGTATCGCGGCAACTCGGCGTACGGCTTCGCCCCGAGCAGGTGGACGTTGGGCAGCGCGGCGAACTCGGCCGGGCAGTACGCCGTCGGGCCGATCATCACCAGGCTGCCGCCGGCGAACCGGCGGGCCACGGCCGTCAGCAACTCGAAGTTCAGCTTCTCGTAGATCAGGCCGAAGAACCCGACCCGCGGCCCGGGCAAGTTCGTCACGTCCTCGGCCGGGACGTGCTTCCGGGCCTCGGCGAAGTGGGCCGTGTCCACCCCGTGCGGGAAGTACTCGCACCACTTCGCCTGCGGCCGCAGCCGGCCTTCCAGGGCGCGGGAGACGGGCAGGACCAAGTCGGCCTCGGCGAGCAGGTCTCGCTCGGCCCGCTGGAGCGTGTCCCGGTCGGCCGACGGCCAGTGGCTGTAGTCGTCGGTGCAGTAGTAGACCAGCCCCCGCCGCGGCAGGCCGCGGATCAGCCAGCCGACGTACGGCAGGGTGGTCATCACCACCGGCCGGGACAGGCCCAGTCGGGCCAGCACCTGCCCCAGTCGCGCCCGCACCAACAGGCGGTTGACCCGCCGCAGGACCGGGTGGTTCAGGCCGGGGAGCATCGGCAGGTCCACCACCCACATCCGCTGGCCGACTTGCGTCAGCCCCCGCGCCCAGTTGCTGAGTTTTTCCACGCCGCGGCGGAAGGTCACCCCGTCGGCCTTCACCTGACGGGTGCCGATGGTGTTCACCCAGACGACCGGGCGGTCGTCCCGGAGCCGCCGGACCAGGTGCTGGCAGCTCGACGGGTGCCGGCCCCAGTCGTCGGCGAAGACCAGGAGTGGCGGGGCGTCAGGCACGGCACAGCTCCCGGTAGATCCGCCCATACTCGGCCGCCATTCGCGGTTCGTCGAAGTGGTCCTTGGCCCGCGCCCGCCCGGCCGCACCCATCGCCCGCCGCAACTCGGCGTCGCCGGCCAGCCGCGCCACGCACGCGGCCAGGCCGGCGTCGCCCTTGGCCGGGGCGAGCAGGCCGGTCAGCCCGTCGGCGACCACCTCTCGCAGCCCGCCGACGTCGGTGGCGACGACCGGCAGCCCGGCCGCCATCGCCTCGATGACCGTCAGCGGGATGCCCTCGCTGACGCTGGTCAGCAGGAACAAGTCCGCCCCGTGCAGCAGCCGATCCACGTCCTTCCGCAGGCCGAGGAAGCGGACCGCGTCGCCGACGTTCAGCTCGCGGATCAGGTTCTCGATCCCCGGCCGCTCCGGGCCGTCGCCGACCAGAACCAGCCGCGCCCGCGGCACCTGCTTGACGACGCGGGCCAGGGTGCGGACGGCCGTGGCGTGGTCCTTCAGGTAGTCCAGCCGGGCGACCTGGAGGAGCACGAAGTCGTCGAGGCCGACGCCGAGTTCCCGGCGGGCGGCGGCGCGGTCCGGGGCGGCGGCGAAGGCGTCCACGTCGATGCCGTTGTAAAGCACCTCGACCCGCCGGGCGGGCAGGCCCTCGTTGGCGATCAGGGCCTGCCGCACCGCCGCCCCGACGCCGACCACGCGGTCCCGGCGGGACAACAGCAGACGGTTGGCCAGCATCCGCTTCGGCCGCGGGTAGTCCGGCTGGTGCCGGCCGTGCTCGGTGAACAGGATCGGGGGTGAGCCCGACGCGCCAGCAAGGCGGGCCGTCAGCCCGTAGAAGAACGGCGTGTACTGGTGGGCGTGGACGACGGCCACGCCCTCTTGCCGCAGCAGCCGGGCCAGCCGCAGTGGGCAGCCCAGGTCCAGCCCCGGCTTGCGGCCGACGAGGTGAACCGGGAACCCGTCGGCCCGCAGTTCCTCGCCGAGCGGGCCGACCTCGTCCAGGCAGGCGAACACGAACCGGAACGCCCCGCGGAGCCGCCGGGCCAGACGGGCGGCCAGCACCTCGGCCCCACCGACGTTCATCGTGTGGAGCAGCTGGCAGACGGTGATCGGCTTGGCGGCGACCATGATTTCAGCAGGGCGTCCCAATACTCACCGGGGTGCCGTCCGTGACACCCCCGGATGTGATCCCGACCGGCCGGGCGCGGGCGCCGGCGGCCTCGTCCAGAATCTCGTCCAGCCGGGCCAGCGTCCGGTCCCAGCCGTAGTTCGCTTCCACGGCGGCCCGGGCCGCCCGGCCGACCCGGTCCCGCAGCCGGCCGTCCCGCAGCAGCCGCACGACCGCGGCGGCAAACTCCGCCGGGTCGTCGGCCACGAACAGGTCGCGGCCGTCGGCGGCTTCCACCCCGGCCCCGGCCGCCGTCGTCGTCACCGTCGGCAGGCCGGCGGCCATCGCCTCCAAGAGCTTGTTCTGCACCCCGCGGGCGATCCGCACCGGGATGACGCCGACGCCGGCCTTCGCCAGGTACGGCTCGACCGCCGGCACCGCCCCGGTCACGGTCACGCCGGGCAGCCGGCCGAGCGCCGTCACTTCCGGCGTCGGCGAGGAGCCGCAGACCGTGAACGTCGCCTCCGGCACCTCCGCCCGCACCCGCGGCCAGACCTCCCGGCAGAACCACACCGCCCCGTCCACGTTCGGCAGGTAGTTCATCACGCCGGTGAAGACGAGGTTGTGCGGGTCCTTCGCAGCGTCGGCCGGCCGGAACCGGTCCAGGTCCACGCCGTTGCGGACCACGTCCACCGGCACGCCGGGGATGTGCCGGCGGAACTCCGCCGCCTCCCGCTCCGAGCACACCAGCGACCGGGCGGACGTGGCCGCCAGGCGGCGCTCGTAGGCGAGCAGCCGGCGGGCCTCGGTCCGGTACACCCACCGCCGCGGCGGCCGGGTGGCACCCGCGTAATCCGCCCACTTGAGCGAGTCCAGGTCGGAGAACTGGATCACCCGCGGCAGGTCGCGGAACGGCTCGACGAACTGGGCGACGCCGGACCCGTACACCAGGGCCACGTCGAACCGCTCCGCGGCCAGCCGGCCGCGGACGCGGGCCCGCAGCTCCGGCTCGTCGAAGTAGGCGACCGTCAGCGGCCGGTTCCCGGCCAGTGCGGCGAGGGCACGGACCCGGCGGCGGACCGGCGAGCAGACGACCGCGTCCACCGACGTCGCCAGCGAAGCCAGGCCGGCGACGTTGTCCAGGTCGGCCCGGCCGTCCGCCAGACACGCCACGGCCACGGCGTGCCGCCGGGCGAGGTGGCGGACGTAGTGGTACGTGGCGATCTTGTCCCCGCGGTGCGGCGGGTACGGGACGCGCTGGGCTAGCAGCAGAATCCGCATGAGGCTCCTCAGACGGCGACCGGGGCCGTCACCTCCGCGTCGGCGTCCACGAACTCCCGCTGGCCGGCCTCGTGGATCATCAAGGCCAGCAGCAGGAACGTGTGGTTCTTCCGGTGTGCCAAGTGGTCGCCGACGACGGCCCGCAAGGCGTCCGGGTCGAACACGCCGCGGCCCAGGCACCGGTCGTCCAACAGCAGCCGCTCGACCACCGGCCGCAGCTGCCGCCGCAGCCACAGGCCCAGCCGCTCGTACGGCTGGTAGCCCTTGACCCCGAGCTTGGCCAACACCCGGCGGCGGAAGTTGCACACCGCCCGCCGCGCCCGCCCGGCCCCGACGACCGTGCCGGTGTTGACGTTGACCACCCGCAGGAAGTCCGGCCGGCGGCGGCGGAGGATGTGCGCCTGGATCGCCTCGCCGAGCTTCAGCTCCGGCGGGGCGGCGAACAGCTCGTCCACCAGGTCGTTGTCCAGGTACGGCAGCCGGGTCTCGACCACCGAGTCGAACTCGACCAGCGACAGGGCCGTCTCCCGCCGCAGCCGCTGGGCGATGAACATCTGCCAGATGCGGTGGGCCGGCGGCTCGGTCCCCGCCGTCTGGGCGAACGCGTCCCGCAGCGAGTCGCGGGCTAGCCCCTCGACCTCGTCGCGGTACCGCGGGGCGAACAGCCGGCCGTCGGTGCCGTCGAGCATATACGCCTGCAGCCGCCGCCACAGCCAGGCGAACTGTTGCGCCTCGTCGGTGATGCCGAGCACGCCGTGGTCGAGCGAGAAGTTGTACGCCTTGGACATGTGCATCAGCTCGCCGGCGTGGCCGCGGAGCAGGACGCGGATGCCCAGGTCGCGGTAGACCGGCAGCGTCGGCATGACGATGCACTGGCACAGGTACTGGCCGTCGGTCAGCCGCACCATGTGCCGCAGGTGCGACTCGTATTGGCCGAGGAACTCCTCGCCGAGCACGACCTGGCGGTGCGGGCACCCGACCAGCTTCGCCATCGCGGCGGCGCTGCGGTGGTCCATGCTGCCGTCCATGCCCAGGCTCAGCGTGGTCATCGGGCGGCCTGCGACGGCCAGGATCGTCCGGGCGTCCATGCCGCCGGACAGCGACAGCCCCAGCCCGTCGGTGTCGCGGGTGCAGCGGTCCACGGCCCGGGCGAAGGCGGCGTCGATGCGGTCGAGCGTCTCGGC
>DASXAN010001037.1:0-5469 GCA_036406755.1 Gemmataceae bacterium | reverse complement strand
CGCCCGCGGCGGCCGGATGGTCGACTTCGCCGGCTGGGAGCTGCCCGTGCAGTACGCCGGCGTCCTCGCCGAGCACCAGGCCGTCCGCGCCTCCGCCGGCCTGTTCGACATCTCGCACATGGGCCGGCTGTCGTTCGCCGGGCCGGGGGCGGAGTCGCTCATCCAGCACGTCTGGACCAACGACGCCGCCACGATGAAGGATATGCAGGCCCGCTACGGCCTGGTCTGCAACGACCGCGGCGGCATCCACGACGACGTGCTCGTGTACCGCTGGCCGTACGGCTGGGCCATGGTCGTCAACGCCTCGAACCGCACCAAGATCGTCGAGCATCTGGAGGCGAACAAGGGCGACCGCGACGTGAAGGTGATGGATCAGACGATGGCGACGGCGATGCTGGCCGTCCAGGGGCCGAAGGCGGTCGAGCTGTGCCGCGACCTGTTCGACGCCGACCCGGCGAACCTGAAGTACTACCACGCCGCTCCGACGCGGTGCCGCGGACAGCAGTGCGTCGTCAGCCGAACCGGCTACACCGGCGAGGACGGCATCGAAATCATGCTCGGGGCGGCCCACGCCGCCGGCCTGGCTGACGAGATCGTCCGCCGCGGGGCGGTGCCGTGTGGCCTCGGCGCCCGCGACACGCTGCGGCTCGAAGCCGCCATGCCGCTCTACGGCCACGAGTTGACCGAGGAGATCGACCCGCTCCAGGCCGGGCTCGGGTGGGCGGTCAAGCTCGACAAGGGCGAGTTCATCGGCCGGTCGGCGCTGCTGATGGCCCGGGAGCAACTCGGCCGGTCAGGCCGACAGCGGGTCGGGTTGACGCTCGAGGGCAAGCGGGCGGCACGGGAGGGTTGCCCGGTCCTGCTCGGCGACGGCCGGGCGGTCGGCACGGTGACGAGCGGCAGCTTCACGCCGACGGTGCAGAAGTCGATCGCGATGGCGTACGTGGACGTGGCCCACGCGGCGGCCGGCACCCGGCTGCTGGTGGACGTCCGCGGCAAGCAGGAGCCGGCCGCGGTCGTGCCGCTGCCCTTCTACAAGCGGGCAAAATCCTAACGACAAAGGGATGCGTATGGACCCCAAGACGCTTCGCTATGCCCCCACGCACGAGTGGGCCGCCCTGGCCGGGGACGTGGTCACCCTCGGCGTCACCGCGTTCGCGGCCGAGCAGCTCGGCGACGTGACGCTGGTCGAGTTCAAGAAGCCGGGCACCCGGGTCGAGGCGAACGGGTCGGTCGGCGAAATCGAGGCGGTCAAGAGCGTCAGCGACGTGTACGCCCCGGTGGCCGGCGAGATTGTCGAAACCAACGACGCGGCCGTCAACGCCGCGCTCAACGACGACTCGAAGGCGCTGGCGGGCGACCCGTACGGCAAGTTCTGGCTGGTCAAGTTGAAAGTCGCGGCCGGTACGAAGCTGGACCACTTGATGACGGCCGAACAATATGCACAGCAGCTGGCGTCCGAGGGGCACTAGGTCCAATACGACCGTTGACGTCAGTCCTATAGCTAACAAAGCCACTCGCGCTTCGCGGAGTCACCCCGTTGGCCTACACCCTCAACACGCCCGCCGACCGGCAGGCCATGCTCCGAGCCGTCGGCGCGGCGTCGTTCGACGACCTGCTCGCGGCCATCCCGGCGGCCGTCCGCCTCCGCCGGCCGCTCAACCTGCCCCCCGCTCTGGCCGAGCAAGACCTGACCCGCTTGCTGCAAGGGCTGGCCGCGAAGAACGCCAACGCCGACACCCACGCCTGCTTCCTCGGCGGCGGCGCCTACGACCATTTCATCCCGGCCGTCGTCGATTCGATCGCCGGCCGCGGCGAGTTCTACACCGCCTACACCCCCTACCAGGCCGAGGCCAGCCAGGGGACGCTGCAAGTCGGGTTCGAGTACCAGACGATGGTCTGCCAGCTGACTGGCCTGGACGTGGCCAACGCCAGCCTCTACGACGGCGGCAGCGCCGTGGCCGAAGCCGTGCTCATGGCCGTCAACGTCACCGGCCGGTCGGGCAAGGTCGTCGTCGCCGAGAGCGTCCACCCCGAGTACCGGCAAACGCTGGCAACCTACCTCGCCGACCTCGGCGTCCAGATCGTCACCGTGCCGACGCCCGGCGGCGGCCTCGACCCGGCCGACGTGGCGCAGGCCGTGGACGACCAGACGGCGTGCGTCGTCGTGCAGCACCCGAACTTCTTCGGCTCGTTGGAGGACGTGGAGGCGATCGGTAAGGCGGCGAAGGCGAAGGGGGCGCTGTTCGTCGTCAGCTTCGACCCGATCAGCGTCGGCCTGCTCAAGCGGCCGGGCGACTACGGGGCCGACATCGCGGTGGCCGAGGGGCAGTGCCTGGGCAACTACCTGATGTACGGCGGGCCGTACCTGGGCATCCTCGCCTGCCGGCAGGAGTTCGTCCGCAAGATCCCGGGGCGGCTGGTCGGGCAGACGGTGGACCGCCACGGCAACCGCTGCTGGGTGCTGACGCTCCAGACGCGGGAGCAGCACATCCGCCGGGAGAAGGCGACGAGTAACATCTGCACCAACCAGGGACTGCTCGCGCTGCGGGCGACGGTGTACCTGGCGGCGCTGGGGCCGCAGGGGCTCAAGGAGACAGCCGAGCTGTGCGCCCGCAAGGCCCACTACGCGGCACAGCAACTGGCGAAGGTGCCCGGCGTGAGGTCGGCGTTCGACCGGCCGTTCTTCAAGGAGTTCACGATCCGCGTGCCGGGTGACGTCAAGGCGATCCTGGCCGGGCTGGTCGAGGACGGTTATCTGGCCGGGCTGCCGATGGCCCGCCACTACCCGAAGCTCGCCGACTGTGTCAGCGTGGCCGTGACGGAGAAGCGAACGAAAGCGGAGATCGACGGACTGGCGGCGGCGCTGGCGAAGCGGATCGCGGCACGCTAACAGAGATTCCCATGTCCTCAATCATTGTTCGCCAGTGCCTGGAGGCCCAACCGTTCGTGCCGTTCGTACTGAATCTGGCGGACCACTCGGACTTCCGGGTGGAAAACGCCAGGGAAGCCAGGCTCACGGCGGACGGCTCCGCGCTGAATATCACCCGCCGCGATCTGAACATGTACATCGCACTCGATCAGATCGTGAGCATTGTTGTTGATGTCCCGAGAGGCAACGCGTTCGGCTTCGGCTCGTGATGTTGGAACCGGCCCCACGATGAATAATTCTCAGTCAACAGACCTCCTCTTCGAAATCAGCCACGCCGGCAGGCGGTGCCACCGCCTGCCGGGGTGCGACGTGCCGGCCGAGCACGGCCTGCCGGCCGCCGCCCTCGCCGCCGCCCCGCCGCCGCTGCCGGAGGTCGGCGAGATCGACCTGGTCCGCCACTTCACCAACCTGTCGCAGCGGAACATGTCGATCGACACCAACTTCTACCCGCTCGGGTCATGTACGATGAAGTACAACCCGAAGCGGCACGAGCGGCTCGCCGGCCTGTCCGGGTTCGCGGCCGTCCACCCGCTGCAATCCGACGACACTTGCCAGGGGATGTTGCAGTTCCTCTACGAGCTGCAGCAGGCTCTGTGCGAGATCTCCGGCCTGGACGCCTGCTCGCTCCAGCCGGCCGCCGGGGCCCAGGGCGAGCTGACCGCGCTCTTCGTCGCGGCCGCCCATTTCCGCCACGCTAACCAGCCGAAGCGGAAGCGGGTCCTCGTCCCGGACAGCGCCCACGGCACCAACCCGGCCAGCGCCGCCCTCGCCGGGTTCCAGGCCGTCACTGTCAAAAGCAACGCCTCGGGCCTAGTCGATCTCGATGACCTTCAGGCCAAGCTCGACGACCGCGCGGCCGTGTTCATGATCACCAACCCGAACACGCTGGGCCTGTTCGAGACCCAGATCACGCGGATCACGGAGCTGCTGCACGCCGCCGGCGGCCTCGTCTACCTGGACGGGGCGAACATGAACGCCATCCTGGGCATCACCCGCCCCGGCGACTTCGGCGTGGACATGCAGCACTACAACGTCCACAAGACGTTCACCGGCCCGCACGGCGGCGGCGGCCCCGGCTCCGGCCCCATCACCCTCCGCAAGCACCTCGCACAATTCCTCCCGTCGCCGGTCGTGGTCAAGGACGGCGACCGCTACCGCCTCGACCACGACCGGCCGTTGTCGATCGGCCGGGTGCGGAGCTTCTTCGGCACGGTCGGCATCCTGCTCCGCGGCTACGCCTACGTCCGCACGCTGGGGCCGGACGGGCTGCGGCAGGTGAGCGAGGACGCCGTCCTGAACGCCAACTACCTGCGGTCCCGGATCAAGGACGTGTTCGAGGTGCCGCACGCCGGGCCGTGCATGCACGAGTTCGTCGCCAGCGCCCGCGCGCTCCGCCGCGCCAAGAAGATCAGCGCCATGGACGTGGCGAAGCGGCTGCTCGATTTCGGCTTCCACGCCCCGACGGTGTACTTCCCGCTGGTGGTGCCGGAGGCGATCATGGTCGAGCCGACGGAGACGGAGTCGAAGGAGACGCTGGACCGGTTCGCCGACGTGCTGGTGCAGATCGCCGGGGAAGACGCGGACTTCCTGCACGACGCGCCGCACACGCTGCCGGTCAGCCGGCCGGACGAGGTGCGGGCGGCGAAGGAGCCGGTGCTGCGATGGACGCCGGCGCGGGCGGTGGTCAACGGCGAGAACGCGGAGAAGCTGCCGCATGAGGGGCCGACGCTCACGGTGCCGTCGTATTAATCCATATGTCCTATAGCGTCGTATGTGACCTATTTCCCCTCCTGACCGCCGACGGCCCGACCCAGATGGCGGCCGACGAGGTGCTGCTGGAACACGTCGCCGCGACCGGCCGACCGGCCCTGCGGCTCTATACCTGGGACCCGCCGACGCTCAGCCTCGGCTACTTCCAGCCGGTCGCCGGCCGGCTCGCCGACCCGCGGCTGGCCGCCCTGCCGGTCGTCCGCCGGCCGACCGGCGGCGGGGCCATCGTCCACCACCACGAGCTGACCTACGGCCTCGCCCTGCCTACCGGACCGCTCCAACGCGGCGTCCACTGGGCCTGCCGGATGCACGACGTCATCCGGGCCGCCCTCGGGTCGTACGCCGTGCCGGCGGCGGCGTGTGCCGGCGGTCAGGAGACGGGCCGCGGCGCGTTCCTGTGCTTCCAGCACCAGACGCCCGGCGACGTGCTCCTGGCCGCGCACAAGGTCGTCGGCAGCGCCCAGCGGCGGCGGGCCGGGGCGCTGCTCCAGCACGGCAGCATCCTGCTCGCCGCCAGCCCGCACGCCCCCCACCTGAGCGGAGTCCGCGAGCTGCTCGGCGTCGTCATCCCGCCCGATCGGCTCGCCGATGATCTGGTCCGCACGTTCGCCCAGATGACGGGCTGGGAAGCCGGGCCGGCGGACTGGACGGCCGGGCGACTGGCCCGCCGGGCGGAGCTGGTCGCGACCCGGTACGCCCATCCTGCCTGGACCGAGCGGCGCTAATCCGGGAGTCAAACCGGGCGAGCGGCAGGGCTTGTCCCCGCC
>DASXAN010001036.1:0-4761 GCA_036406755.1 Gemmataceae bacterium | reverse complement strand
CGTCACTTCGCCGCCGCCGCCGGTTTGGCCCCCTCCGTCTTCACCCGCACCTGGAACACCAGCCCGTACTCGCCCAGCTCCGGCATCTCCTGGAGCCGGTTGTACAGCCGCTGCCAGTCGGCCGGCGAGCTGACGGTCAGCAGCACCCGCACCTGTCGCTCCCCGGCCACCTCCGTCTGACACTCCACGGCCTTGCTCCGGCAGAGTTTCTCCACCGCGGCGCGGATGTCGCCGGCCGACCCGGTGGCGATGCCGCCGCGGCGGACGACGGCCAGGATGGCGCCGCCGTCGTCGGCCGCGGCCGGCTTCCACTGGACCGGCTCGTCCAGGAACCGGCAGGTCGAGACGGGCTTGGCCGGCGGGTCGTCGTCCGCGGCGGCCCTCATCGTCGGCTGGGCCGGCGGTGGCGGGATACCTGCGTGCGGGTCGCCCGGCGGTTGCGGCTTCGGCGGCGGCAGCGGCGCGGCGGGCGGCGTCATCGTCGGCGGCGCGATTGGTTCGCACGGGAGGAGCGGGCGGTCGGACGTCGGCAGCGGCGTCGGCCGCATGACCAGGCCCGCCGGGCGGTGCGGCGGGGCCGACCACGTGACCGCCATCGGCACCGGCGGCGGGCCGGGCGGCAGCGGCGCGGCCGCGAGCGCTTGCGGCGCGGCCGGCAGCGGCGGCGGCTCGTCGGCCGACGGGACCAGCCACGGGACTTCGGCCGCGGTCAGCCGGATTTCCGGCGGCGGGCCGGGCAGTGCGGTCAGGCGGTTGGACGCGGCGATCGGGTCGTCGGGGAGTTCGGGCCCCTGGGCGGCGGCCCGCGGCGCCAGCGCCGCCGCCACCACCCCGGCCCACACGCCCCGACCCGCCAGCGAGCGAAGCACCCCGGGCATCGCGACGGCCTCCTGACCCCGGCGGCGCGGCGGACGGCCGTCCGCGCGCAGCCCCGGCTGATCCGCGGGTGTTATCGACCCGCGGCCGCCGGCGACTTTACCGATTGTGCCGGGTTTACCGGAGGAGCCGCTTGCGGCTATGCAACGCCCGCATAGCCGCAAGCGGCAAAAGATCACTACTTCGGCCACAGCTCCAGCCAGTCGGCCGCCAGCCGCCGACTGGCCGGCGGCGCCGACCGGCCGAGCGGCCCGACCGCCTCGCGGAACCGCCGCCCCGCCAGGTCCACGTCCCCCTGCTCCAGCGCCAGCATCCCCTGCCGCACCAGCCAGTCGCCGTACTGCTGCGCGTTCTGGAAGGTGGGGAACAGCTTGCCGACCCACAGCGGGTACGTCGCCGGCCGCGTCAGCGGGTGGCCCGGGTCGACGTCCGCCAGCACCAGGTCGGTGACCGTCTCGAACGCCGCCCGGCTCGCCAGCTGCGGCAGCACGGCCAGGATGGCGCCGGCGTGGCCGATCGCCGCCCGGTCGTCCCCCAGGGCGGCGGTGGCCTGGACGTTCAGGACCTGGATCAACGTCTGCCGCTCCGGCGGGAACTGGTCCGGCCGCAGCGCGTCGGACTGGAGCAGGTCGTGGGCGTCCTCCGCCTCCCCGGCCAGCAGCGACAGGTTGACCCACAACACCACGGCGTCCAGGTCCAGGGACTCGCGGTCGGCCTTCTGGAGCACGGTCAGCGCCTCCCGGGCCAGGCCGTGCCGGCAGGCGATGATCGCCCGGATCGCCGGCGGCCCCTTGGCGCTGGCGGCCTGCAGCTCGTAGTCGTCCCGCTGCTTGCCGACCGCCTCCTGGAGCTTGTCCACCTCCTTGCGGGCGTTGGCCAGCTGCGCCTCGAACTGCCGGGCCTCCGCCTGGCTGGCCCCCTCCGGGCCGATGCGGGCGGCCAGGTCGATCGTCTGCCGCCGCTCCTCCAGCAGCAGGTCCAGCGGCTGGGCGTTGGTGTTGGGGATGACCATCCGCCCGTAGAGCTTCGCCAGCTGGTCGCGCAGGACCCACTCCTCCTGCGCGGCGGACCGGCGGGACGCGGTCGCGACCGCCAGCCGGGCCAGCCCCTGGCGGGCGGCGGTGATCTGCTTCGGCGGGCCGACGACCGGGTCGTCCTCCATCTCGGCGTACGCCTGGGCCAGCCGCACGTACCCCTCCGGGTCGTCCGGGTTGGCCCGGACCGCCCGGCGACCGGCGCGGACGGCGAGCAGGGACGCGGCCCGGCTGGCCCGCCCGTCCGGCGACTGCTGCCAGGCGGCCTGGAGCGGCGCCGTCACCTGGAACGGCATCCGCGCGTTGACCACCTGCATGGCCAGGTCGGGCAGACCGCCCGGGGCGAGCCGGCCGACGAGGAAGGTGAACCGGGCGGCCCGAACGGCCCGCTCCTCGTTGACCGACAGTCCCGCCCGGTACGCCAGCCACAGCCCGGCCTCGAACGCCTCCGGCGGGGTCGGGGCCGGGGCCGTGCGGTATCGGTCCCAGGCGGTCGGCTGCGGCGGCCGCGGGAACTCGGCCGGGGCCGCCGGCAGCTGCTCGGCCTGGTCGCCGACCGCCCGCCGGGTGGCGTCCAGCCGCAGGCCGGCGTACTCGTCCGGCCCGGGCCGCTCCGGGTCGTGCCAGCCGCAGACGACGCCGCGGCCGTCGATCGCCCACACCGGCCACTGGCCCGGGTCCTGGAACAGCGCCAGCCCCACCCCGGTCACCAGCGGCGGCGGGCGGACGACCCCGCCGCCGGTCAGGACGACGTGCGTGTACCCGCCGCGGCGGAGCAGCGGCCCGGGCGGCCCCGGCGGCTCGGTCCCGAACCCGGCCAGGGCGAACAGCGACCGCCGCAGGGCCAGGGCGTCGGCGATGGCCGCCGGCGGGGCCGTCAGCCGCGTGTCGAACGTCCCCTTCTCCTGCGGGCAGAACCAGGCGCAGTAGTAGTTGAAGTCCGGCTGGAGGTGGTACCCGTGCGCCTCGCCGGGCCGGAGCCGGCCGGCGTCGTACCACCCGGCCAGCCGCCGGGCCACCCGCTCCATCGACGGGTCCGGGTCGGCCCGCCACGCCACGCGCCGCGGCCGGACGCCCGGCTCCGCCCGGGACTCCGGCCCCAGCCACCCCGGCCAGGCCAGGGCCAGGAGCACGGCCAGGACCAGCAACAGCCCGACCCGGCCGGCCAGGCCGAGGACCACCCGGAAGTGCTCGGCCCGGGCGTTGGGCTTCTCCGCCCACGCCGCCCGCCGCCGGGCCAGGAACGCCTGGACGTTCAGCACGACGGCCGGCCCGCCGACCAGGGCGAAGTACGGGATCAGCCCGGGGTAGCTGGCCCCCAGCCAGGCGAACGCCGCCCACGCCAGCACCCGCGGCCACCGCCACCCGCCGGCGTTGACGGCGAACGACGCCAGCCCCAGCGCCAGCAGCAGGTAGAACGCCCCGGCCGGCGCCGCCCCGACCTGGGCGCTGTAGCCGCCGCCGAACGGCGACTGGAACAGCGGCTCGAAGAACGGGTCCCGCCGCAGCTCCGGCGGCAGGCCGTACGGGGCCAACTCGTCCGGCAGGCGGAAGGCGCGGACGTGGTACGGGTTGATGAGACTCGCCACCACCGCCGCGGCCAGGGCCGTCGCCAGTACGGCCGGCGGGTGCGGCGGCTCGTCGAGGGTGTCGGCCGGGTCGCCCATCGGCACCGCGCGTTGCAGGAAGGCCCCGATCACCCAGAACGCCAGCAGCACGAGGCCGAGCACGAACCCGCCGTCGGTGTTCGCCCAGATCAGGAACAGCACGCCGACCGTCAGCGGCAGCTGCCACTTCCCGCCACGGCCGAAGCGGTGGCGGAGGACGAGCAGCAGAACGGCGAAGAGCAGGTACGAGGCGACGTTGGACCGGACGAACAACAGCGGCGACGCGGCCAGCAGGACCAGGGTGGTGACGGCGGCCGGGCCGAGGCCGCCGCCCCCGGGCCGGCGGATGGCGAGCAGGACCGCCGCCAGGGCGACGGTCAGCCCGGCCTTGGCGGCGACGAGGGCGGCCCCGCTGGTGGCCCGGTAGAGCAGGAACAGGAACAGGTCGAACAGCCAGCCGTGGTTGACCCAGGTGGCGCCGTCGGCGGCGACGAACGGGTCGGTGCCGAACGGGAACTGGCCGGCGGCGACGAGCCGGCCGGCGGCCAGGTGCAGCCACACGTCGGTGTTCGGGGCGGCGACGGCGAACGAGGCGAGGAACCCGGCCAGGACCAGGACGGCGGCGGCCAGGGCGCCGTCGAGGGCCGGCCCGACGGCCCCGGCGGGGGACCCGCGGAGCGGGTCGGCCGGGGCCGCCACTTCCGCCGGTGCGGGCGCGGTGGAAGCCCCGGGGGGCGGGTCGGCGGCGGGCATCGGCGGTCCTCGGGGCGGGCTGCCGTCACTGTAGCCGGGGTGCGGGAACCCGGCCACGGTGCGGCCACCGCGGTCACCGCGGGGCGGCCGCCGGCGGCGGGTCGCCGGCGGCGGAGCGGACGTACCGCAGGTTCTCGCCGGCCGGCACGACGATGCTCAGACGGAGGGTGCGGACCACGGTCAGCGCGGTCGGACTGGTCAGCCGCAGGACGAACTGGTAGTTGCCGGCCGCCCCGAACTCCGAGCCGACCTCGATCACCAGCTCGTCCCCCTGTTGCTCGGCCAGGTACCACTTGTCCTTGCGGACCGGCGGGGGCGGGTTGCCGGCCTGGGCGATGAGGATCGTGCCGTCCCGGCGGAACTCGAGCGACGAGTGGCTGCCGTCGTCCATCCGGGACTCCCAGGTGCCGACCAGCCGGTCGGGTCGGGGCAGGGGCTGGTGGGCGGCGACGACGGGCTCGGCGGCTGGCTCGGAGTCGGCGGCCGCGTCG
>DASXAN010001035.1:0-2948 GCA_036406755.1 Gemmataceae bacterium | reverse complement strand
AGCTCGTCGGGGCGCCGTTCCTGAAAATCGAGGCGACCAAGTACACCGAGGTCGGCTACGTCGGCCGCGACGTCGAGAGCATGATCCGCGACCTGACCGAGGTGGCCGTCGGCATGGTCCGTCAGGACCTCCGCAAGCAGGTCGAGGGCAAGGCGAAAGAGCGGGTCGCCGAGCGGCTGGTGGACCTGCTCGTGCCCAAGGGCGGCCACTGGGAGGCGGAGGACTCCGAGGAGGGCCAGCGGCGGCAGCGGACGCGGGAGAAGATGCGGGCCAAACTCGACGCCGGCGAACTCGAGGACCGGCCGGTGGAGCTGTCGGTCGAGCAGAAGATGGTGCCGGTGCAAATCCTCTCCAACATGGGCCTGGAGAACATGGACGTGGATTTGCAGAACATGTTCGAGCGGATCATGCCGAAACAGAACCAGCAGCGGCAGATGCCGGTCCGCGAGGCCCGGCGGGTGCTGCTGGATCAGGAAGTCGAGGCGCTAATCGACAAGGCGGTGGTGACGGAGAAGGCGGTCGAGCTGGTCGAGAACGAGGGGATCATCTTCCTCGACGAGCTGGACAAAGTGTGCGGCCCGGCGTCCGGGCACGGGCCGGACGTGTCCCGCCAGGGCGTCCAGCGGGACCTGCTGCCGGTGGTCGAAGGCACGACGGTCAACACCAAGCACGGGCCGGTGCGGACGGACCACGTCCTGTTCATCGCGGCCGGGGCGTTCCACACGTCCAAGCCGGCCGACCTGATGCCGGAGCTGCAGGGCCGGTTCCCGATCCGGGTCGAGCTGAGCGACCTGACGCGGGACGATTTCCTGCGCATCCTCACCGAGCCGAAGCACTCGCTGACCCGGCAGTACGCGGAGTTGCTCAAGGCGGAGGGGGTGACGCTGGAGTTCACGACGGACGGCGTCGAGGCGGTGGCCGACATCGCCTTCGAGGTGAACCGGACGAACCAGAACATCGGCGCCCGGCGGCTGCACACGATCCTGGAGCGGGTGGTGGAGGAGGTCAGCTACCTGGCCCCGGACCAGTTGCCGGAGAAGCGGGTGCGGGTGGACGGGTCGTACGTGCGGGGGCGGTTAGAGGGGATATTACAGAAAGAAGACTTGAGCCGGTTTATCCTCTAATGCGGGTTAGCCGCTTGCGGCTATGCGGGCCGCGGCCCGCATAGCCGCAAGCGGCTTATTTCATACTTCCGCCGTGATCTGTTCCATGACCCAGCGGTTGGCGTCCTTGAGCATGTCCGGGTGCAGGCGGTGGGTCGTCGGGTAGGTGCACAGCCGCACGTCCACGCCGGCGGTGTAGAGCAGTTTCGCGTCCCGGCGGGCCAGCGCCAGCGGGGCGACGGCGTTGGCGATGCCGTGGCCGACGAACGCCTTCAGCCCCCGCACGGCCGGCAGCCGCAACAGCGGCCCGCCCTTGGGCAGCAGGCCGTTCAGGGCGATCACCCCGGCCACCTTCTCCGGGTGGGTCAGGGCGAACCGGTAGGCCATCGTCGCCCCCTCGCACACCCCGGCCAGGAAGATCCGCTCGGAGTGGACGTGGTAGTTCCGCCGGGTCTGCTCGACCGCCCGCACCAGATAGTCCTCGACGGACATGCCGGCGTGGGCGTCGTCCCCCCAGGAGAAGCACCCCCGGCCGTCGGGGCGGGTGCCGATCAGCAGCGGGCCGCGGAGGCCGATGGCGACGTAGTTCCGCCGGCTGACGCGGGGGGCCAGCCGCAGGGCCTGCTCCTCGTTGCCGCCGTGGCCGTGCAGGAACACCAGCAGCGGGTAGGGGTAGTTCGGCTCGTACCCGGTCGGCAGGAACGTGCGGACCGGCAGGCGGCCCGACGACTCGACCAGGGAGGTGTAGAACCCTTCGGCGGGACGGTAGGTTCGCCAGCTGAGATCGGTGCGCGGCATGGGGGTACCTGTGAGGCCGGTCCGCTGGGGTCGCGGCGGCGGCGGGCGGTGCGTCCGGGCACCGGGCGGCCGCAAGCGTCGGGCCACCGGGCCACGACTTCGGGCCAAGCATACGTTTGGGGCCAAAAAGTGTCAACGCGGCGGGGCAAGGACTTGAGGCGAATTCGCCTGTTTTTTCGGCCCCCGCGTCGGGATGCGCCGGTTGGGCGAACCACGATGGAGTGGGAAAAGCTGACCGCCTGCGGCCCTACTACCTGATACTCCGTCGCATCCGCCACCAAACCGGCGACCCGCGTCCGAGACGGGGCGGATCGGGGGCGTATTGCACCGGTTATAGCGCCGGGGACGGCTCGGCTCAGACCGGGCCGGAATCGGATTCGGACCGGGCGGGTCTTGACAGACCCGTCTGGCCGCGTTAGCCGCGAACGATCCCCTTATCCTTCAGGTAATTCAGGAGTTGCATCGTCGCCTCCTGCGGCGAGGTGGAGGTCGCGTCCAATGTGAGTTCGGGCCGAACCGGTGGCTCGTAGGGGTCGTCGATGCCGGTGAAGTTCTTCAGTTGGCCCGCCCGGGCCTTCTTGTAGAGGCCCTTCGGGTCGCGGGTCTCGCACGTCTCGATCGGCGTGGCGACGTGGACTTCGATGAAGGGCACACCGGCCGCGTCGTGCAGGGCCCGGACGGCATCGCGGTCCTTGCGGTAGGGGCTGATGAAGCTGGTCATGACCACGAGGCCGGCGTCGGCGAACAGCTTGGCCACCTCGCCGATGCGGCGGATGTTCTCCTCCCGGTCGGCGGCGGAGAAGCCGAGGTTCTTGTTCAGCCCGTGGCGGATGTTGTCACCGTCGAGGACGTAGGCCAGGCGCCCCTGCTGCACGAGGGCGTGTTCGAGGGTGAAGGCGATGGTACTCTTGCCGGAGCCGGACAGGCCGGTGAACCAGAGGGTGACGCCCTTCTGCTTCAGGAGCGCCTCGCGCTCGGCCCGGCCGACGTGGCCTTCGTGCCAGGTGATGTTGGTGGCCCGGGTCTCGGTGTGCATGGCGGTTTCTG
>DASXAN010001034.1:0-1864 GCA_036406755.1 Gemmataceae bacterium | reverse complement strand
GCACCCGGGCCGGCCGGGCAATGCTGGCCGGCTGGCTGCTCGACCCGGCCCCGCCGGACGAAATCGTCCGCCGGCAGGAGGCGGTCCGCGAACTGGCCGGCCGGCCGGCGTGGCGGGAGCGGCTGGCCCTGGCCGGGGACGACCTGCCGGCCGGGCTGGACACCGCCGCTCTGGCCGCCTGGGGGGCGGCCGACCCCGGGTCGCCGGCCCCGGTCGCCCGCCGGGCCGTGACCCCGATCGTCATCGTGTCGCTGGCGGCGCTGGCCGGGTGGGCGGCCGGCTGGTGGCCGATCTCCGTACCGGCGGCGGCGCTGATCGTGCAGGCCGGGTTTGCCGCCGTGCTGGTATCGCGGGTGCGGGCGGCGACGGCCGGCCTCCGCGGCCGGTCCCGCGACCTGTTCCACCTCGCCGGCCTGCTCGCCGTCGTCGAGGGCGAGTCGTTCACCGTCCCGAAGCTGCGCGACCTGCACGCCGCCCTGACCGCCGGCGGCGAGCCGCCGTCGCAGCGGCTGGCCGAGCTGGCCCGGCTGATCGCCTGGCTGGACGCCACCCGCGACCAGTTCTTCGGCCTGATCGCCCCGTTTTTGCTCTGGACCACCCGCGTATCCCTGGCGGCCGCCGACTGGCGGCGGGCCGCCGGTCCGGCCCTGGGGCGGTGGGTGGCCGTCATCGCCGAGGCCGAGGCGCTGGCGGCCCTGGCGACCTGCGCCCACGAGAACCCGGCCGACGTTTACCCCGAGGTCGTCCCGCCGGGGCCGTTGTTCGACGCGGCTGGGCTGGGCCACCCGCTCCTGCCCCGCGGCCAGTGCGTGCCCAACGACGTGGCCCTCAACGACGACGTGCGGCTGTTGGTCGTGAGCGGGTCGAACATGGCCGGCAAGAGCACGCTCTTGCGGGCGGTCGGGGTGGCGGCCGTGCTGGCCCAGGCCGGGGCGCCGGTGCGGGCAGCCCGGCTGCGGCTGTCGCCGCTGGCCGTCGGGGCGACGCTCCGCATTCAGGATTCGCTCCAGTCCGGCCGGTCGCGGTTCTACGCCGAGATCACCCGGCTGCGGCAGGTCGTCGCCCTGGCAGACGGGCCGCGGCCGGTCCTTTATCTGCTGGATGAACTGCTGGCCGGGACGAACTCGCACGACCGCCGGGTGGGGGCGGCTGCCATCCTCCGCGGGCTGGTCGAGCGGCGGGCGGTCGGCTTGGTGACGACCCACGACCTGGCCCTGACGCACGTGGCCGCGGAGCTGGCCCCGCACGCGGTCAACGTCCACTTCGCCGACGAGTTCCGCGACGGGGAACTACACTTCGACTACCGCCTGCGGCCGGGCGTGGTCCGGCACAGCAACGCCCTGGCGCTGATGCGGGCGGTGGGGCTGGATGTCGGTCCCGTCAGCGGCTAACCGGTCCGCGGCTGGCACACCCGCCCGGCGTGAGCTAGAGTGTGGCAGAGTCACGGATTGCGCCCAGTACCCCACGTCCCCCGGACCGGACGAGATACCATGAACGGCCGAATTTTCCTGGGTCGCTATGAGGCCACCCGTCAGCTCGGCGAGGGCGGCATGGGCCGCGTCTACCTGGCCCGCCAGCTGGACCTGCCCGACCGCCAGGTCGTCGTCAAGGTGATGCACGAGCAGATCGCCGCCGACGTCAAGTTCCGCGAGCGGTTCCGGCGGGAAATCCAGCTGATGGGCAAGTTCCAGCACCCCTACGCCGTCACCCTCTACGACTTCTCGTTAGATGACCCGAACGGCCCGTGCCTGGTCATGGAGTACGTCCGCGGGGTGAACCTGGACGCGCTGCTCGACAAGAACGGGCGGTTCACCCCGGCCCGCGTCGGGCGGCTGCTCGGTCAGCTGTGCGAGGCGCTGGGGGC
>DASXAN010001033.1:0-4797 GCA_036406755.1 Gemmataceae bacterium | reverse complement strand
CGGGGCTTGTCCCCGCCGTCTTTGAGTCGCGGGGAGAAACAAAGACGGCGGGGACAAGCCCCGCCGCTCGCCATGACGATTCAGCGCGTGCCCCCCGCCGGCCGCAGCCGCCAGCGGTTGCCGTCCGCCGCCGCGAACCGGTACTCGGTGCCGTCCAGCTGGTCGGTGGCGACCAGCGTCATGCCTTCCCAGGCGTCGAACGCCTTCTCCTTGCCCGGCAGCAGGTCGAACAGCCGGAACCGCCGGCCATTCTCCGCGACGCGGTCCACGGACACCGGGAAGTCGAACTCGTTGACGACGGTGGACGGGATCGACCGCCAGAACTTCTCCATCAGGGCGTAACCGGCCGGGTCGTGATACTTCAGCTCGTCGCGGCCGAACGGGTAATACCCGCACGACAGATTCAGATAGGCGGCCGATAGCTCCGCGAAATACTCAAGGCAGTTTGCTCGCGCATAGGCCGGACCGCGCTCGGTGGTCAGCTCACCGGTTTCGTCCAAGATGCGAGTCGCGACGGCGTCGTACAGCTTGGAGTCCATAGCCCGCCGGTAGGCCATCATTGTTCCGGGGTGGTGGAACCCAACGAGGCGGTCCTGCAAAGCGTGGGCGGCTTCGTGCAGCAGCCAACCGGGCATGCACCGGTTCGCCCAGCCGGCCCGCGGCTCTAGGAGGCCGACACCCGCAAAGATGACGACCCCGCCTTCCTTGTCGGGTAACAGGCCCATCGCCGCGTAAGCGGATTTGGGGAGGCTGTGGTCGCTGATCGGGTCGTAAAACGCGGCGGCGTCTCCGTCGGAATATGGCGTCGGCTTTCGCGCCGGCCCCGGCTCGATCCAGAACCGGACGTCGCGGAGCAGGCTGAGGTGGGCCGGCGGCACGACACGGGTCAGCTCCGCCAGTCGCTCGTCCAGGCACTTCAGCGCCGGCCCGTGGTCGGCCACGCTCTTGCTGAGCATGACCCCGAAGCCTTGCAGTTGGCGGGCTTCGTAGTTGCTGATCGGGTCGGGCTTCGGCGGCTTTTCCGGCGGTGGGTCGGCGAACGCTACGGCCGCGGCGAGCAGGATCAGGGCGGCCGCCAGTCGGCGGGTGGTCATCGTCTTGGGCCTCCGAACCCGGTGTGACCGCCTATCATCCTCCCCCGAACGGGGCCGTGCAAGTCAATCCCGTGCGGGTTGTCACATCGGCGCCGGCAGTGCGGGCTGCAACACCAGCGCTGGCTGTGCGGGCAACGGGAGCAACGGGAGCTGCGCCAGCTGCGTTCCCAGAACAGCAGGGGAGATATGCGCGCGGGGAGATGAACCCGGAACATCCTCCCCCGGTTCCCCGGATTAATACCTTCCTTCCCACCGTGAGCGGCTCGCTGCCTGCCATCCTGGCAGCCGCTTTTCCCAGCCGCCCCAGACTTCAGCCCGAGTCGGGTATTTTCTTCATTTCCCGCCCGGCGATGACGATTACTCCTACCGAACGGGTTACTCCGAACGCGACGGTTCGCCGATCACCCCGCGTCCGCCGGCGGGACGGCGCCCGGACACGACCGCCGCCCACCCCGGGCCGGTCCACCGTTGACACGAGGGTCCTCACAATGTCCCGGAAAGTGAGTGGAGTGATGGCCGGCTGGCTGGTCGCCGCCTCGGTGGCCGTCGCCCAGTCCGGCCCGCCGGCCGGCGGCCCGCCGTCGGCCAAGAAGCCGCTGTCCCCCTACTACGCGACCGCCAGCACCGTGGACTGGTCCGACCACGACGCCCCAGCCGAGGCCGTGCCCGAGTTGCTGCCGCCGGTCCCGGCCGCCCCGGTCGTCCCGGCCATGCCGGCCCCGGCCCGGTCGCCGATCCGCCAAACGGCCGCGTCCATGCCGGTCGCCCAGCCGGCCGCCCAGCCGTCGCCGAGCCTGCCCCCGCCGCCGACCCCGGGCTCGACCCCGGCCGCGCCGGCACCACAGGCCCAGAGCTACCGCCCGTCCGCGGCGATGCCGGCGGCCCCGCCTCCGAGCTGCGCCTCGGGCACCTGCACCAGCCCATGCATGTCGGGCTCTTGCAATTCCGGGACTTGCTCCCCCGGCACCTGCGCGCCGAGCACGTGCCCGGCCGGCGGGGCCTGCGCCCCGACGTGCAACTGCAATCCGTGCGGCCCGAACGGGCCGTGCGGCCCGGCCGGCCGTGTCTGGGGCGACGCCGAGCTGCTGCTGTGGTGGCTGCGGGGCATGAACGTCCCGCCGCTGGTCACCAGCAGCCCGTCCGGCACGCCGCGGCCCCTGGCCGGCGTCCTCGGCGCCCCGACCACCCGCGTCCTGTTCGGCGACGAGAAGATCAACGACGAGATGGAAGCCGGGTTCCGCGTCCGGGCCGGGCTGTGGCTGGACGACTGCCAGACCTGCGGGCTGGAAGGCAGCTATTTCTTCGTCGGCCCGCCGACCACCAACCGCAGTTTCAGCTGCCTGGACGCCCCGGTGCTGGCCCGCCCGTTCATCGACGTCAACCCCGGCGTGGCCAGCCCGTTCGGGGCGGCAGTCGCCGGGTTCGGCAGCCCCAACAGTGAGCTGGTCTGCTTCCCCGGCGTACTCAACGGCACCGTTGACATCAACGCCCGGACCGAGTTCTGGGGGTTCGACGCCAATGCCCGCAAGAACCTATGGTGCTGCTGCGATTACCGCCTCGACGTGCTGGCCGGCTACCGCTACCTGCGGCTCGAAGACCGGCTGAACATCACCGAGAACCTGATCGTCCTGTCGAACGCCAACCCGGCCATCCCGCAGGGCACGACGTTCCTCGTCACGGACCGGTTCGGCACGACCAACGACTTCAACGGCGGCCAGATCGGCTTCGCCGGCGAGCGGCGGTCCGGGCCGTGGGTCCTGTTCGGCCGGACCCTGGTCGCCCTGGGCAACACCCACTCCGAGGTGACCATCGCCGGGGCCACCACGGCCACCACCCCGGCCGGGGCCGTCATCACCAACGCCGGCGGCCTGCTCACCCAGCCGACCAACATGGGCCAGTTCACCAGCGACCGGTTCGCCGTGGTGTACGAGTCGCAGGCGGCCGTCGGCTATCAGGTGACCGACAACATCCGGGCGTTCATCAGTTACAGCTTCCTGTACTGGAGCAACGTCACCCGGGCCGGCGACCAGATCGACCTGGTGGTGAACTCGTCGCAGATCCCGCCGGGCACTCTGGTCGGCGCCCCGCGGCCGATCTTCCAGCGGCGGGACACCGACTTCTGGGCCCAGGGCGTCAGCTTCGGCGTGGAGGTGCGGTACTAATCGACCCGTCCTGACGACCCGACACCCGGCCCGCGGCGAGTTCGCCGCGGGCCGGGTCATTTTGGCAAACTGCGAAATCTCTACGCCCTGCGGTCCACATTTTGCACCCAACGCTGCCAGCCTCGGGCCGGAACCATCAGCCCCCCACCATCCGGCCGATTCGCACCCCAGCGTGGCGGTTCAATCCGCCGAGTGCGGTTCCAGTTAGGGCGGAACCTTCACCGCTCGGGCGGAAGGAGCGGTGTTTAGCCCCGATCGAAATAGGAGGTGGATTTCTGGCGTGATAGGAATAGCAAGAAGTTTGGTGCCCGCCTTTTGAGCACCCCGACTGTCTATCCTACCGGATTGAGCGTTTTTTCCTGGACACCGCAGGCCGCCTGAGTTTAACACCCGAGCCCGGGCCGCGCGCACTCCTCGCCTCCCGTCGGCGAGCCCGCCGGCCCCAACATCCCGGAATACCCATGCACTGGACCCCCCTCTCCGGCGCGAAGTTCGAGGACGTGTTCGGACCGTCCGGCAAGTCAACCCGGTGCGTCTCCCGCCCCCGTCGGGGCAAGGCCCGGCCCAAGGTCGAGACCCTGGAAGTCCGCACCACCCCGGCGATCACCGCCGGCATCATCGCCTCGTCGCTGGCCAGCACCCCCGACCCGAACGTGACGATCGGCGAAATCGTCCGCCAGCGGGTCGTGGTGTCGGAGCCGCTCTCCGGCGACTTCGACCCGACCGCGTTCAACGTCCAGGCCCTGCTGCCGGCCGGCATGCAGCTGCTGCCCGGCACGGCCGACATCGCCCTGGTGTCCAGCCAGGGCATGGTCTCGACGCTGGACCCGACCAACGCCGGCGGGCTGAACGTCACCGGGGCCAACGTCGACGTCACCACCGTCACCCCGACGTTCCTGCTGCCGGCGTCGGCAATCTCCACGGACCCGACCACCGGCGCCGTGTTCTTCAACACGGGCATCGCCCACGCCAACGACGACGGCTCGACCCAGGACTACATCGTCATCGAGTTCAACGCCGTCGTTACGAACGTCGCGTCCAACCAGGCCGAGACGCCGACCAACCTGACGACCAACTTCCACGTATTCATCGGCGGCACGACGTGCAACTGCCTCGGCACGGACACCGTCACCGTCGTCGAGCCGACCATCACCGACCTGAACAAGGCGGCCCACGTCAGCGACGACGGCACCTCCGCCACCTACACGCTGACCTTCTCCAACACCGGCAACTCGACCGCCTACGACGTGCGGGTGGTGGACAACGTCCCGGCCGGGCTGACGCTCGACCCGGCCAGCGTCCAGGTCGTCGGCGGGACGGGCATGACGAACCGCTCGACGGCCACGACGCTCGACGTGACCCTGGACTCGCTCGCCGTCGGCGGGCAGGTGACGATCACCTACACGACGGCCATCGCCGCGGCGGCCCGCAACGGCCAGACCATCACCAACACCGTCAACCTGGACTACACCAGCCTGCCCGGCGCGACCGGCGAGTCGCCGAACCCGACCGGGTCGGTCACCCCCGGCGACTCCGGCAGC
>DASXAN010001032.1:0-6602 GCA_036406755.1 Gemmataceae bacterium | reverse complement strand
AAGCGGATGACCCCGTCATCCCGGCCGACGACCAGCAGGCCGTCGGCATTCATGGTCACCAGGGTGCGCAGCCGGGCGTCCGCCCGGCGACGTTCCCGCCCCGGAACGGACATCCGGAGCGGGTCGGCGTCGCCGGCTGGTCGCGTTCCGTCCTGGGAATGACCCGGCGAAAGGTTCATGTACAAAACCACTTACGACGACAAAACGTCCCTGTCGGGCGTCAGCCGCGACCGGAGAGGTCATGGGGCGGATGATCCCGCAAATGTTTGATTACCGGAACGAGCAAAGGCCGGGCCAAAGCGGGTTTCGACACCCCGCGGACCAGTCGACGTGAGAATCCCTCGCCGGAATGCCAGTCAAAGATCGAAATATCGCGCCAGATGGAACTTGCGACGAGCACTTCGTCGGAGATTACTCGCCGGTCAGCCGCCGGAGGATGCCGACGGCCAGCCCATCCACGGAATGCTCCGTATTACTCAGCACCACAACCCCGACCCGGGCCTCCGGCACGAAGCCGACGTAGCAGAATGAGCCGCCCGTCTCACCGTTGTGCCAGACGAGCGTCGGCCGGCCGCCGGCCCGCAGCGGCTGCCTGTGCCAGCCCAGCCCGACCTTCTGCCCGGGGGTGTCGGTGTCCCGCCGCGGGGTGCAGGCGGCCCGCAGTGCCGGCCCCAGCGGCGTCGGCACCAGGCCGAGGTTGGCGGCCAGGAAGGTGAGCTGGTCGTGGGCCGTGGACCGCAACCCGCCGGCCGACTCCAGACAGGCGAAGTCCCAGTGCGACACCGGGTCGCCGTCCGTGTCGTGGGCCGGCGGGAACCGGCGGCGCTGGGCCGGGCTGGGCGTGATGCGGGTGTCGGACAGGCCCAGCGGGGCCAACACCCGCCGGACGAGCACGTCTTCGTACGACTTCGCCTTCGCCGCGTGGGCCAGCGCGTGGCCGAGCAGGCCGGCGGCGAGGTTGGAGTACTCGTACCGCTCGCCGGCGTCGTGGCTCGGCCAGAGGTCGGACAGGTCCTTGGCCAGCTTACCGCGGTCGTAGTGCGAGTACGGGTTGTCCCAGTCCTTCGGCGGGGCGAGCAGGGCGCGGAGGCCGATCAGCGGCGGCTGGACCGGCAGGCCGGAGTGGTGCGTCGTCAGGTCGAGGAGCGTGATCGGCCGGTCGCCCCGCTGCGGCAAACGCAGGTCGGCCGGCAGGTGCTTGTCCGCCGGGTCGTCGAACTTCACGACGCCGTCCCGCTCCAGCACGGCCAGAAGCACGCCGGTGTACGCCTTCGTCACCGACCCCAGCTCGAAGACGGTGTCGCCGTCGGGCACGACCGCGTCCGGGCCGTCCTTGACGGTGCCGTAGCCGAACACCCACCGCCCGTCCGGCGTGACGACGCCGACGACCAGTCCGAGGTTCTTCTTGCCGGCGCGGAACGGCCCGACGAGGTCGTCCACGACCAGCCGCGGGTCGGCGGCTTGGCCACTGGCACTTGCGAGCAGGACCACGGCGGCGGGCAGGATGAGGCGCATGGCGGTGCCTCCGGGGGCGGCGTCGGTTAAGCTAACCGGTGGCCGGACCCCTGCCAAGTTTCCCGAGGCCGCGATGCGCCGCCGTCGTCTGCCGCTCGTCGCCGCGCTGCTGCTCGCGCTGCCGCCGTCGGCCCGCGCCGACGTGCAGGTCGTCGCGCACGGCCTGCGGGTGCCGCCGGGATTCAGCGTCACCGAGTTCGCCGGCGACGACCTGGCCCACGACTGCTACACGCTCACCATCAACCCCCGCGGCCAGGTCGTGGTCGCCGGCCGTGGCTACGTCCGCCTGTTGCTCGACGACGACGGCGACGGCAAGGTCGACCGGGCCGTGGAGGTCGCCGACCACCCGAAGGACGGCGCGATGGGCCTGCTCTGGGAGGGCGACACGCTCTGGGCCGTCGGCGACGGCGGGCTGCGGCGGTTCAAGGTCGGCCCGGACGGCAAGGCGGTCGGCCCGTCGGAGCTGGTGCGGCCGCTCAAGACCGGCGGCGAGCACACCGCCCACGCGCTCCGCCGCGGCCCGGACGGCTGGCTCTACCTGCTCTGCGGCAACATGACCGGCATCACCGCCAAGGACGCCCAGCGGCCGACCTCGCCGGTCCGTGACCCGATCGCCGGCTGCGTCCTCCGCTTCCCACCCGACATGAGTTACTCCGAGATCGTCGCCGACGGCTTCCGCAACCCGTACGGGTTCGACTTCACCGGCGACGGCGAACTGATCACCTACGACTCGGACAACGAGCGATGCGTCGGCCTGCCCTGGTACGAGGGCACCCGGCTGTACCACGTCGTGCCCGGCGGGCACTACGGCTGGCGGGCGCCGCAGCGGGGCCAGTTCTGGCGGCTGCCGCCGTACTTCCCGGACGTGGTCGCCCCGCTGGCCGACCTGGGCCGCGGCTCGCCGACGGGCGTCGTCTGCTACCGGCACAAGCAGTTCTGGAAGAAGTACCAGGGCGGCGTCTTTTTGGGTGACTGGACCTTCGGGCGAATCTATTACGCGGACCTGTGGAAAGCGGGTTCCAGCTACTTCCCGAAGGTCGAGACGTTCCTGGAGGCGGTCGGCGACAACGGCTTCGCCCCGACGGGGCTGGTGGTGCACCCGCAGACGGGCGACCTGTACGTGTCGATCGGCGGCCGCGGCACCCGCGGGGCGGTGTACCGCATCCGTTACGAAAGCGGCGTGAAGGACGCGGCGGGTTACACAGTGCCGCCGCTGCCGCCACGGTCGCTGGACTGGGCCGACAAGCTCAAGGTCGAACTTCCGAAACAAACGACGGCCGGCGATGACATGGACCGGCGGCGGGCGCTGGACCTGCTGTGGCGATTCCGGGACCGTTTTAGTGAGGTGGAGCGGCGCGCTGTCATCCGGGCCAACCTGCCACCGATCGACCGGCCGCTGGCCCAGGCGACCGCGCGATTGCTGGCCCTTCAGCAGGAGCCCTTCACGGGGCTGGGGACGATCCCGTTGACGCACAATACGGCGTTCATGCTCGGGTCACTCGCCGGCCCGTACGCCGCCGAGCCGGCCGCCGTCTATTGGGCCGTCGGCCCGTTCACGTCTGAGACTCAAGGAAGATGGACGGCAACCGCCGACCACGTCCGGTGCGTCCAGCTCTTCCTCGGCGGCCTCGACGCGGGCACGGCGGCCGGCACGGTCTGGGAAGGGTACACGTCCCGCAGGCCGGTGCCGGACGCGCGCCGCACCGAGGTGCTTCAACGCCTGCGGGCCGCATTCCCGTCCAAGGACGCCGACCGCGACCGCGAGCTGGCCCGCGTGTTCGCCATGCTCGCCGACGACGACCCGAAGACGCTCGCCAAGGTCGCCGACAAGCTGACCGCCGACTCCCACCCGGTCGAGGACATCCATTACCTGATCTGCCTCGCCCGGTTGCCGGCCCCGCGGACGGCAGACGTCACATTCCTGGTCAAGAACGCCCTGCTGGACCTCGACCACAAGATGACGGCCAAGGGCATCAACCGCGACCGCCACTGGCCGCTGCGGATCGCCGAGCTGCACGCCGAGCTGGCGAAGAAAGACCCGGCCCTGAACGACTGGCTCGTCACCGACCCGGACTTCCCCCGGCCGGCGAACGCGCTCTTCACCCGCTGCCCCGGCTTCGACCGTGCCCGGGCGGCACGCCGGTTCTTCGACCGGGCGGAGAACTCCGACGACTTCCCGTGGACCGCCGAGCTGGTCGCGCTCATGGGCGAGCTGCCCGACGAGACGCTCCGGCCCTTGCTGACCAAACTCTGGGGCCGCGGCGGGCTGGAGGACGCCATCCTGCCGCTGCTCGCCCGCAAACCGGAGCCCGCCGACCGGGACAAGTTCCTCGACGGCCTGCGGTCGCCGCAGGTCGCGCAGATCAGGTTGTGTCTGGACGCGCTGGCGCAACTGTCGCCGGCCGGCGACCCGGCCGAACTGCTGCCACTGGTCCGGCTGCTGCGGGCACTCGGCGACACGAAGGGCGAAGGCCCGATCCGCGAGCGGGTCGCCCGCCGGCTGCAAAAACTGACCGGCCAAACGATCGGCCCCGACAAGGCCGCGTGGACGGCGTGGTTGACGCAGGCCCACCCGGACCTGGCCGCGAAGCTCGGCGGGGCCGACGGCGTGGACGTGGCCGCCTGGCAGAAACGGCTGGCCGGGGTCAACTGGACCGGCGGCAGCGCGGCCCGTGGCCAGGCGGTGTTCGCCAGGGCGAGCTGCGCCGCCTGCCACTCGGGCCAGCAGGCGTTGGGGCCGGACCTCCGCGGCGTCGGCGGCCGGTTCGGCCGCGACGACCTCTTGACCGCCATCCTCCAGCCGAGCAAGGACGTGTCGCCCCGCTACAAGACGGTGCAGATCGCCACGACGGACGGCAAGGTGTACCAGGGGCTGGTCGTGTATGAGGCGACGGACGGGCTGATCCTGCAGACCGGCCCGGCGACGACGGTGCGGGTCGGCGGCGGCCAGATCGAATCGCGGGGGTACACGGACACGTCGCTGATGCCGGCGGGGCTGCTGGATAAGCTGACGGACGGGGAGATCGCGGACCTGATCGCCTATCTGAAGGCGCTGAAGTGATCCGGCCCGGGAGGGCGAGGCTCCTGCCGAGCCAGTGAGACTCCCGGCTCGGCAGGAGCCTCGCCCTCCCGGGCCGGATCAAGCGGGCAGCGGCGCCCGCAACACCTCATCCAGCAGCGGCGGCACCCGGCCGAACTTCGCCTCGTACTCCCGCCGTGTCGTCACCAGCCGAATCTCCCGCTTCTCGGCGTGGTACTCGGCGATCTTCGTCAGCTGGTGCTCCAGGAACGGGTTGTGGAACCGCTCGATCGTCTGCCGGGCGAACCGCTCCGGCCCGTCCACCCGCCCCTCCAGGGTCGGCACGATCTCCTCGAACAACAACCGCTCCAGCCAGCTCCGCGTCGCGTCGTCGTCCAGCGCCTCCCGGACGGTCTGGAATCGCTTCACGCCCACCTTGCTCACCAGGGCCGTGTGGGCGCCGTTGAGGATGCGGACCTTCCGCAGAAAGTACGGCTTCACGTCGGCGGTGCGGAGGATCGCCGGGTGCTCCACCCACGTCGCCGCCCCCGGCTTCGTCTGGAGCGCCCAGAACGCGAACGGCTCGGCCATGAGCAACAGCGGGTCGGTGGCCAGCAGCGGGTGGTCGGCCGGCGGGCCGGGCACGATCCGGTCCACCAGGCTGCTCAGCCAGACGCACTCATTCTCGACCCAGGTCTTGAAGTCGGCCGGCAGGCCCCAGGCGTCGGCCAGTTGCAGGACGAGGCCGCGGAGCTTGTCGGCGTTGTCCTCGAACAGCTCGCACGGCAGGAGCGTGACGCCGGATTGCTTCGCCTCCCAACGGGCGAAGAGCACGGCCGTCAGCTTGGCCGGGAACGACTTGGGTGGCTCCGGCTTCAGCGGGGCCGTGCCGAAGTCCGGGTCGGACGGGTCGAGGGCGTACCCCGCCTCGGTCGTGTTCGACAGGACGAACTTCAACTCCGGCGACCGGGCGATGGCGTCGATGTCCGGCCACTGGCTGTTGGCGAACAGGGCCCGGCTGATGCTCGCGCACTCCTCGACCCGGTCCACGACTTGGCCGTTCTCCAACCCGCGGACGACGACGTGGTACCGCCCGCCCTGTTGGTTGAGCAGGTTGGCCCGCCCGCCGCCGGTGGACTGGACGACGACGATCCGGCCGACGTTCTGGCCCTGGTCGTTCGCCTGGTGCACGAACAGGTCGGCGAAGGCGCGGAGGAAGTTGCCGGCGCCGAACTGGAGGACGGTTTCCGGGAGGGTGCTCATGCGGGTCAGGGTACCGCGCCGCCCCGGCCGGGAAAGTCCCGGCCGTCACGCGGCCGACTCCTCCCGCGACCGCGGGGCCAATCGGATCGCCCGGAACACCAGGTAGAAGACCAGCAGCAGGACGTCGAAGACGATGGTGAACCCGACCGGGCTGGGGTGCTCGGCGTGCTCGTGGAGTAGGGTGGTGACGTCCCGCCAGACCTGCCCCGGGGCGGTGACGAGCTGCCAGCTATTGAGCCGCAGGAACCGGCCGAGGTACACGCCCAGCCCGCCGAGCAGGATGGCCGTCCCGGCCACGCACCAGCCCTCGACGGCCCCGCGCCGCACCCGGACGAGCTCGTGCATCAGGTACAGCGACACGACCGAGAGCAAGACGCCGCACATGGAGAACGTGGTCAGCAGCACGATGCTGTACCACAGCTCGGCGGTCCAGCCGGGCAGGTAGAGCCAGTCGGTGATCAGGTACGGGGCGTTCGGGAAGAACGCCAGCCAGCATAGGCCGAGCAGCCAGAGGCGGAGTCGGGCGTGCCGGGCCCGCTGGTGGACGGCGACGGCCCACAGGGCGCAGACGTAGGGCACCCAGGCCAGCGTCAGGTTCAGGTGCAGCCGCGGCCCGTTCCACGGCCGGGCGGTGGCGGCGTCCCAGCCGGCGAACAGGGCGAGGCCCAGGAGGCTGGCCAGGGCCAGCGGGCCGAAGAACCGTGACCGGAGCCAGCCGTGGTGGGGGTGTGGCGCGCCCATGGCGGTCAGCGTATCGCCGGGCCGGGGGTTCCGAAATCCCAAATCCCAAGCCCCAAATCCCAAA